>NZ_JCACKI010000019.1:0-85153 GCF_059505325.1 Tildeniella sp. | reverse complement strand
AGCTGATAGCTGATAGCTGATAGCTGATAGCTGATAGCTGATAGCTGATAGCTAACCCAAAAGTGTGCCGTTATTTTTTAGCAAGCTCTTAGTCCTGTTGCAATGGGCGATCGTGTACACGCAAGTCAGCAGACCTCCAACATCGTTCAGGACACTCTCAACGTCGTTCTGGATACCTCCGAAGTCGTTCTTGATACCTGGGACGTTATTTCGGAGGTCTCCAACATCGTTTTCGATGCCTGCAACATCGTTTTCGATGCCTGCAACATCGTTTTCGATACCTGCAACATCGTTTCCGATGCCTGCAAAGTCGCTTCGGAGACCTCTAACATCAGTTCAGATGCCTGAGAAGTCGTTTTGAAGACCCTTGATGTCGCTTTGGGGGGGGAGCATGTCACTTTCGCAAGTGCTAGATTCTGCCCTCATCCCCAGCCCTTCTCCCCGAGGAGAAGGGAGCAAGGATTCAAAGTCCCTCTCCCTGGGGAGAGGGCTTAAAGCCTACGGCATACAAGAAAAGGGTGAGGGCGCAAAGGTGCCATGCTCCCCTTTGGGGTCTCTAACCATTGTTTTTTAGTCACACCCATCAAAAGCACGAAGGCGACAGTTCCTTTTAGCAAGCCGATGCCTCTCAAAAAGGTCATAAAAGTCGCACATTGCGTTAAAAATTTAAGTTTTAGGTTGATTGATACAACTTAAACATAAATCGAACGTTTGGATATACGCGATTTCAACCCCCTAATCGCTAGGCTTGAGACTGTGTAAGTTAGTTTGGTGAATTAGAGAAAGCTGACAGTAACTTTCTCAAGCTAATTAACTCGTTGATCAAAAAATGCAAGCTCTAGAGTGAACGTTTTGTTAACCAATCCCGTTTTATGGTCAAACCATCTCATGCCCGATCGCAGCCGTCAGCTTTTAGAAACAAACGTAATGAGGCGATCGCTACGAGGCAGACACACGTGTCCGCTTTGCTCTACCGCTTTATTGCGTCACATGCGCTTAGGCGGGCTTTACTGGCGCTGTAGCCACTGCAATGACGAAATGCCAGTTTTATGAAACCAAAGGAACTGGAGTGACGATCATTTTAAAGTCATCCTGCGACCACAAATCTACTTCGTCGAGCAGCACCATTGCTTCAGCACCCACTCTGCCACAGTCTGGTACTGCACCTAATGCCATTTCGACTAGATACGTCCACCTTCCAGCTTCAGAGTGAGAGCTACGGATAATCCCCTCTCCACCAATGAAGTAGACCGATTGTGCTCTACAAAACTTAGGAGCATTTAAAAGGGTCACAGTCACAGGCAATGCTCCTTTGCTTTGCAGTTAATGTCATCTGTTTTAAGCCAAAGCAGTTCAATCTACCCTGTATCTTTTGAATGTTTTAGTGGAACTCAAACACAACTTATACAGCTAAAACATAGCAGTAGCGGTTAGCCTAAAATGCAGAACTGAACGCTGAAGCTGAATCAAAACAGCTACAAACGTTGATTGGCAAGATGCACAATGATCTTTATTACGTTTTGCATCTTAATCAAGCAAATCATTCAATAACTCAGACAGCAGCCAGTCACTATGGTGAGGGTTAGGCTTTACTGCTCAACCCGATTCAGCTAATCCTCTCTCTTAAGTGTTGATGCCCGGCTGTCTCCTTAAGGTATCCGGGCTTTCTTTCTTACAGCGGTTTCGCTATTCCAAGCTGAGGTCTTGATTATGAGCTTCATCAATCAATCAATCTCAAAAGTTGGCATACTCAGAGGCATACAAGTGCTCGTGGTTGATAACGATCGCGATAGTCAATACCTGTACGCCACTTTGCTTAAAGGCTGTGGCGCAAATGTAGTGACAGCGACCTCAGTCGAAGAAGCCATAGACGTTTTGGATTGGCTTTTGCCCAACATTTTGATCTGTGAGACGCGGTTCTTCGGTGAAAGTATCGGTACGCTGACAACAAAATTGAGCGAAATGAGAGCACGTGGAGGCAGTCCCATTCCCACGATCGCCATTACAACGTGGATTAGTGATACTCTTGCCCAAATTTTAGATCTCGGTTTTGAGGGTTACCTACTGAAACCAATCGACCTCGACCAATTAGTTTCCATGATCAGACATCTCGTAGTGGCTGATAGAAAAAGTCCACCACCTTACAGCCTGAGACTGAGAATAAAATCCAAAAAGAGGCAGAAAGCGCCTGCTGTCATTGAACCACAGAGCGATCGCTAGAATTCTTACATCAATCCAGGTAATGATTGGTCATTAGTTGGAAGAACGTGGTTTGGGACTTTGCTCTCAGTCAAGGCATTCTATTTCAAGACACGCTTTAGTTTAATTGCACTCGGCAACTTCGTTTACGCATCGTACACACGTGAAGGCAGAGAAATGACGGATATGACACCTGATTATCAGGCGAACGAACAGGAGCAACTTAAGCAACTTAAAGACGATTTTTTAAGCTCTATTTCACACGAACTACGATCGCCGCTGACTAACATCAAGATGGCAACGCAGATGTTAAAGGTGTTGTTTCAGCAAGACGATGAACGAGGCGTGATGATGTCCAATCGTCTAGAGCCTGAAGCATGGTCTGCATCAACCAACAGTAGACAACTTAGCCTCGCTCATAAGGCTCTTGGTGAATCATCGTTAGCATCATTAAAGACAAGGATGATGCATTACATTAAAATTTTGGAGTGCGAGTGCGATCGAGAAACTCGCTTACTCAATAACTTGCTTGATTTACAACAGCTTGATGCTGGAGTCTATGGCTTTAGTACAGCCGTTATTTACTTACAAGATTCGCTGCCAAACGTTATCCAACCATTCCTAGAGTACATAGCTCAGCAACAGCAGTGCCTGGAAGTGCATGGTATCGAAAATCTGCCAGCAATCACAACAGAGCCGCTGAGTCTTGAGCGCCTTCTAAGCGAATTGCTCAACAATGCCTGTAAATTCACGCCACCAGGCGGAAAAATTCTCATTGCGGCAGAGTTACAGCCACCAGAGAACGAAGGCGTTCAGATGCTTCAACTGACAGTAACTAATACAAAGGTGGAGATTTCAGACAGGGAAATCCCTCAGATTTTTGAGCGGTTTTATCGCATTCCCCACAGCGATCGCTGGAAGCATAGCGGCACCGGGCTAGGGCTGGCACTCGTGAAGAAACTGGTAGAGCACTTAGGCGGCTCGATCGCGGTGGAAAGTGGCTGTGGTCAAACCTGTTTCACGCTGACCATTCCTACAGTGGCTCTCGTTTGAGTGCAGCACGAGTTCTGAGGTTTTAAGGCAGAAGGCAGGAGGCAGGGTCTCTCCGCGACTGTACTTCACGACACCGATCCCCGATTTCTTTCTGCCGTCGTGATGTGATTGGCTGCATCGCTGTAGAAGTCGGGGTTCTACCAGCGTGGCGACCACCAGTTCCATTTGCCCATCAGGTTCATGGTAGCTGGCACGAGAACGGCGCGAATCAGCGTGACATCAATCAACACCGCCATCGCACAGCCCAAGCCAAGCGCCTTGACAAAAATCAGCCGACTGAACACAAACGCACTGGTGACAATGATCATTAGTAACGCAGCGCTGGTGATGATACTGCCAGTTAGCTTTAACCCTTCAATCACGCTTTCCGTATTACTTTTGCCTTCATCGTATGCTTCCTTGATGCGTGTGAGCATGAAGACCTCATAGTCCATACTCAGCCCAAACAGCATACAGAACAGCACGATCGGCAGCAGTAGATCGATATAGCCCACAGGCGTAAAGTGCAGCCACTGCTGCAAGTTGCCCTCTTGAAAAATGAAGACTAACGCACCAAAGGACGCGCCGATCGAGAGTACATTCATCACGATCGCCTTCAGCGGCAGAATGACGGATTCCAGCAGGATATAGAGCACCACAAACGTCACTGCCATCATGATCGCAATCACAAACGGTAAACGCTGTTCGATCGCTTGCATCGTGTCCAGTTCTCGCGCGGTTTGACCCGCAACCCACACCTGCAAGCCATCCAGTTTCCAGGCTTGTATCTCTCTCACCAACGTTTGGGTCGCCACAGTATTCCTGGCTGTGCGGCTTTTCACCACAATGAGCGATGAGGCACGACCCGTCACCCAGGTTTGCATACCCGTCAGCGGCTTTCCATCCAGGCGCACCTCATCCAATGGCAGCGTTTGGAGTTCCTTTGCTGTTTTCATCGCGTCGCGTCCAGCCTTCTGGCTCTTAAACACAAGCAGAGAGTCACTACCTGGCGCTTTCACGATCGCAGTCAACGCTGACGGTAACTGTGGAGACCCTTGATAAAGCTGTTGATAGGCTTCCAGGGGCAATTTGGGATTGAGGCTAAACAGGCTAGACACTTGCTCTACTCGCGGGTCTGCGGTCAACTGCTGCACCGTTTTGTAGAGAGTAGCAAGATGCTGTTTGGCAAGAATCGTGTCGCTGGGTGAAGGCGTGCGAACCAGCACCAGAATGGGACTGATTGCGCCAGGACCAAATGCCTGCGCTAACACCTCAGCTCCTGTCCTCGCGCCAAAGCTCTTTGGCAAAATATCTGCACTCGTGAGTCCAAACCGGGCTTGCAGAAAGGGTGCGCTCAGTCCACCCACCAGCACCAAAACCGCGAGAGTTGCCGGGATGCAGTGGCGAATAACGGTACGGGCGATCGTCGTCCACCAGTCTTGTCGGATGGTAACGTTGCTGACCGTGCGCCGCTGTACCCGCTGACCAAGCAGTGCTAACAAAGCAGGCAACAGCGTCAGCGCAACGAGAACCGACAATAAAACGACCAATGACCCGGCAATGCCCAACGATTGCAGCAATGTAATCGGAAAGAGCAATAGCCCCATCAAGCCAATGCAAACGGTTAAGCCTGAGAAAAAAACCGCCCGTCCAGCCGTTTCCACGGTATGCGCGATCGCCGATTCCATCGTCCCAACCCCAAGCTCTTCGCGGAACCGATTCACCATCAGCAGAGAATAGTCGATGCCCAACCCCAAGCCCAGCATACTGACCATATTGAGCGCAAACACCGACACACTGAGATGCAGCGTAATCAGGTACAAAAGCCCCAGCGTAATGGAAACAGCCACCACTGCCATCACAACGGGCAGAATCGCAGCGATGATGGAGCCAAAGACAAGCAGCAGCGCCATCAGCGTCAAGGGCAGCACCAAAAATTCAATGCGACCCAGATCGGTTTTACTAATCTGCTGCACATCACGGTTCACAACGGGCATACCCGTTAGATAGCTCTTCCAACCTGGTAGCGGTTGGGTCAAAATTTGCTCGATTCGCTCAATCACTGGGAGCATGTCTCTGGCATTGCTGACCGCGAGACGAATCACGCTGTACTGCACGTGACCATCGGCACTGCGATAATCGGGATGCTCTGTAGCGCTATCGATCCCGCTGACTTCAGGTAATGCTTGAATTTGCTTGAGCAGTGACTCCAGTTGGGGCTGCTTGCTCTCAGGCTCGTGGCTCTCAGACTTTCCATCGGGCAAGCGTTGAAAGACTAGGGTGAGCGTATCGGCAGACAGGTTCAAATCCCGCTGTAAAAGCTGTTCTGCCTGATGAGCGCTGCCCGCTTCGTACACAGAACCCGTTTCTTCGAGCGCATGTTCTAGCTGTGGTGCGGCGGCAAGGCTCAACACCATCAGCACTGCCCAAAGCGCGATCGTCAGCTTGCGATAGCGATAGACGAACCGTCCCAGCGTGTAGAACCCTGGTTGTCTTGGTGGCGCTTTAAAGCAAGCTTGTTCTGATTCCATCACGCTCGAAGGTGTTAAATGAATGGCTCGATCGGGTGAGGAAGCATCGGCTCAAAGCACACAGGCACAGTCACTCTACAGAGGTTATTTGAAGCGATCGCTGTGTGCCCTTAGCTCCACTGTAATCTGGAGCGGGAAGACTCAGTGCCGTAACGATCAGCATTTACAAAAGATTAGCGATCGGCTAGTGCAACGTCAACGCCGACTCCAGCACTAAGCCTAAAGTTCCCCTTGATGAACCTGAAGTAACTGATCGGTCGATCGCTGAGAAATCGTTGAGCGGTCAGCGGTCAGCGGTCAGCGGTCAGCGGTTAGCGGTCAGCGGTCAGCCGTCAGCGGTTAGCGGTCAGCGGTCAGCGGTCAGCGGTCAGCGGTCAGCCGTCAGCGGTTAGCGTAGAATTTAAAGCTGATAGCTGATAGCTGATAGCTGAAAGCTAAAAGCTAAAAACTGATTGCTCTCAACCAGCCTTCAGCAAATGACTCGAAAGGTCAGATTCAGGCGAGGAGCGACAGCGCGTTTAGTCTTCGACACTTGATGCTGCCAATAGTGCTGCGTTGTCCCTTGCATCAACAAAAAGCTTCCTGACACCAGCGCTAGTTTAGCCTTTAGCGCCTTCTGATGCTTGTGGCGCAGCATAAATTGCCGTGTGCCACCCAAACTTAAGGAGCCAATGACTGGATTTTGCCCTAACTCCGGTTCGTCATCGCTGTGCCAGCCCATACTATCGTTGCCATCGCGGTAAAGATTAAGCAGCACACTGTTAAACGTAACGCCTGCGATCACATCGACGCTTGCCTTCAGGTCGAGTAGGGTATCTGTCCAACCTGACGGCTGCATTGTGATACCAGAATAGGTGTAAGCTTTACCAGGATCACCAACCCAAGCAGTCAGTCTTGGTTGAGGTAGCGATCGACCGTAGACGGTTATCCAGTCCTGCCGCCAGTCGATCGTTTGCGTTAGTTTGGCTAGTAGGCGATCGCTATCTTGTTCGTCCAAAAGAGAAGGATAAAAGGCAATCTCTGCATCCGGAAGCGGTAAGAAGCTATGACAAGACGTTGTGGATAGCGTCGTACTGGTATCAAACCTGCTAATTGAATCTAGACACATTTACACGCTTGCCCTCTACATTTACATCTTGACAATTTACAATTGTAAATATAGCTATGAGTGTGTAAAGGGATTCCTGACTATTCCAGGCTAGTTGACCCGATTCGACTGGCGAAGTCTAGCCTGCACTGGCTATGAAGGCAACACCGATTCACTTTAAGTACCGCTTGCAGGTGGTCACCAACGGTTTGTCGCATTTAATCTAGAGAGCAACTATGAAAGACCTCACTCGTTATCGAAACATCGGCATCTTCGCTCACGTGGATGCTGGTAAAACAACCACAACCGAAAGAATCCTGAAACTGACAGGTAAGATCCACAAAATTGGTGAGGTGCATGAAGGCGCGGCAACGACGGACTTCATGGAGCAGGAGCAAGAGCGTGGCATCACGATTCAGTCTGCTGCGACAAGCTGCTTCTGGAACGAACACCAACTGAACATCATCGACACCCCTGGGCACGTTGACTTCACCATTGAGGTGTATCGATCGCTCAAGGTGCTGGATGGTGGCATTGGCGTGTTTTGCGGCTCCGGTGGTGTCGAACCTCAATCTGAAACCAACTGGCGCTACGCGAACGATTCTGAAGTGGCGCGCATCATTTACATCAACAAACTCGATCGCACGGGTGCTGATTTCTTCCGTGTGGTGAAGCAAGTCGATGATATCCTCGCTGCGAAGCCGATCGTGATGGTGCTGCCGATCGGTGTTGAAGAGCAGTTTTCTGGCGTGGTCGATCTGCTCACCCGCAAAGCCTGGATCTGGGATGACTCTGGCGATCCGATGAACTACACGATCCAGGAAGTTCCCGCTGATATGGTCGATCAGGTCGAAATGTATCGCGAACAGCTCATTGAGTTGGCAGTTGAGCACGACGACGATGTGATGGAAAAGTATTTGGACGGCGAAGAGCCTGACATCGAGACCCTGAAGCGATGCATCCGTAAGGGTACCCGCGACCTTGCTTTCTTCCCCACCTACTGCGGTTCGTCGTTTAAGAATAAAGGCGTGCAGTTGGTGCTGGATGCAGTGGTAGACTATCTGCCCAACCCGATGGAAGTGAAGCCGCAACCCGAAGTCGATCTGGAAGGCAACGAGACGGGCACGTTCGCTACCGTAGACCCAGCGAAACCCTTGCGCGCACTTGCGTTTAAGATCATGGACGATCGCTTTGGTGCGCTCACCTTCACGCGTCTCTACTCCGGTACGCTGTCGAAGGGCGACACCATCCTCAACACGTTTACGGGTAAGACCGAGCGGGTGAGCCGTTTGGTGGAGATGCATGCCAATTCGCGTGAAGAAATCGACTCGGCTCAAGCGGGCGATATCATTGCGATCGTGGGCATGAAGAACGTTCAAACCGGGCATACTCTCTGCGATCCAAAGCATCCCGCCACGCTGGAGCCGATGGTGTTTCCCGAACCTGTGATTTCGATCGCCGTCAAACCGAAGACCAAAGGCGGTGAAGAAAAAATGGGGATCGCACTCAGTAAAATGGTGCAGGAAGATCCGTCGTTCCACATGATGACGGATGAGGAAAGTGGCGAAACCATTCTTAAAGGGATGGGTGAGCTGCACCTGGATATCAAAGTTGACATCCTTAAGCGCACTCACGGCGTTGAAGTCGAGGTTGGTAAGCCTCAAGTTGCCTACCGCGAGTCCATTACCAAGCGACTCGAAGACGGCTACATCCACAAGAAACAGTCGGGTGGTTCTGGTCAATACGCCAAGATTAACTACATTCTTGAGCCGGGCGAACCGGGCAGCGGCTTCCAGTTTGAGTCCAAAGTGACAGGTGGTAGCGTGCCGAGAGAATACTGGCCCGCCGTCGAAAAAGGCTTTGCCAGCATGATCGACAAAGGTGTGTTGGCTGGTTTCCCTTGCCTGGACTTGAAGTTCACGCTGACAGAAGGCGGCTTTCACCCCGTTGACTCATCTGCAATGGCGTTTGAAATCGCCGCCAAATCTGCTTATCGGCAGTCGATTCCTAAGGCTTCACCACAGTTGCTTGAACCGATTATGAACGTTGACGTGTTCACCCCAGACCATTACATGGGGGATGTCATCGGGGATCTCAACCGCCGTCGAGGCATGATGAAATCTCAAGAGACGGGTCCTACGGGTGCCCGCATTAAGGCAGATGTGCCGCTAAGCGAGATGTTTGGTTACATTGGAGACTTGCGTACCATGACCTCTGGTCGGGGGCAGTTCTCCATGTCGTTCTCACACTACTCTCCTTGCCCCAGCAACATTGCGGAAGAGGTGATTAAAGAGGCAAAAGAACGCCAAGCGGCTTTGTAGCGGTTTTAGTTGTTAGTTTTTGGCAGTGGATAGGGCAGTGCTCTAACAGCCAATTAATTACCAAAAATCACCTTGAGCTTCCTGGTTGGTAGTCTGCCGACCAGGAAGCTTATTGTTCTATTGATCGATCGCTACCAGTTTGCTATGGCGCTACATTCTCTGCCTGCGGAAATCATTTTAAGCCGCTCTCGATCGACGCTTGGGTACCTACACCTGGACTGGAACCCGCAGCCCGGTGCCTGTCTAGAAGTCGATGGGCAAACGTATTTAGTGCTAGAGCGCCGACACCACTACCAGCTTCGATCGGGTCGGTATCAGCTACATACGATCGCGCTCTACGTGCAAACGTGTGATGCTCCCACAGAAGGTAGTTTGTTAGACGGACGCTGGGTCATTGGCGATCATACCTGCCTCTACAATGCACGGTCTGAATTGCTCCGATGCGCTGTTAATCCAAGTGGACCGTGCGATCGGTGCGCTCATTATCAAGCGGTGGGGAGTGGGGAGTAGGGGAGAGGGGGAGGCAAGGGGAGCAGGGGATAGAGGGAGGAAGAGCTTTGAGTTTTGAGTTGATTTTCATTTTCGACTCCTGACTCCTGACTCCTAACTTTCGCCTCCTCACTCCTCGCTTCTCTCCCCTCACCGAGCGATCGCCGTCAATTCAAGCGTCTCTCCAGGAGCGGGAGCGCGCAGTTGGGTCGGTAGCCCAGAGGCAAGCAGGCGATCGCGAAATTCTTCAACACTGCCAACTGTTTGAATAAGCTTCGGCAAGATACCGTCCGTGCGAATGTCACCTACCGCTGTCGGCACAAAGAAGCGAGGTTTCAGAGTTTCGACGAGGTGCATCGCCTGGAGTGGTCCCATAATGACCTGCCCCAAGAGAGGAATCACTTGACCAACGACGGGCGCGATCGCAACATCGACTCGTCCCAACCGCTCAACAGGTACTTTCGTGGGAAAGAGGTGCGGCTCGTAATAGAGGGTTTTGTTAGTCACGCTGTCGAGCAACAGATAGCCGTTTTCGACCTGACCCGGTTGCAGTTCTGCACCGGGAATCGCAGTAATGGTAAGAGTGTCCAGATTGAATGCGTCCCAGTGAGCGATCGCGGTGACTTGCTGATAGCCCAGTTGCCGCACTATTTTGGCAGCGGTTGGGGATGCCACAACGGGTATGTTGCGGTCTAACCGTTCGAGCGTTGGTTTGTGGCAGTGATCATCCACACCCTGCGAAAGCAAAATCAGATCGATCGGAGGCAAGGTTTCAGGCGTGAAGGCGATCGGTGTGTTGTGATACGCAGTAAACAGCCAAGGCTGACCATAAAACACCAGCGGATCAATGAGCCAGGGATCAACCAGAATCGTCCTCCCAGCTAAGTGAAACAACCAACTGTTCAGATCAATCCGCGTCAGTCTCATGCTTGTAATATTTCTTAAGGAATCTAACTTCTATCTTACAAGGGTGTGGGGTGTGGGGTGTAGGGTAGAGGGGAGAAAGGCTAAAGGCTACGGGCTAAAGGCTAAAAGGAAGGCGATGAGTAAGCAGCAGGACGTTGGTCGTTCAAACATTCCAGTAGCAATGACGATCGCGGGATCTGACAGTGGTGGTGGGGCAGGCATTCAGGCAGATTTACGAACCTTTGCGTTTCATAAAGTACACGGCACTTGCGCGCTGACATGCATCACAGCGCAAAACACGCTGGGCGTGGAACGAGTGGACGCATTGCCACCTGAAGCAGTAGTAGCTCAGATGAAAGCAGTTGTGAAAGATATTGGTGTACAGGCAGCAAAGACTGGGATGTTGCTGAATCAGGAGATTATTGCAGCCGTTGCCGCTCAAGTGCAGGTATTGCAGATTGCGAATCTCGTCGTCGATCCGGTGATGGTATCGCGGACGGGAGCGCAGTTAATTGACGATGCCGCGATCGCCACGCTCAAAACGGCTCTCATTCCTCACGCTACAGTACTAACGCCCAATCGCTACGAGGCTCAGATACTCAGCAATATGGAGATTCACACGCTGGAAGCAATGCAAACGGCTGCCCAACGCATTTATCAATTGGGCGCAAAAGCAGTGTTGGTTAAAGGTGGCGGGTTGCAGGGTGATCTTCGCAGCGTAGATATCTGGTTTGATGGTCAGCAGCTTGAAACGTTGGCGGCAGAAACGGTGGAGACTACTGATACACACGGAACAGGGTGTACGTTATCTGCCGCGATCGCTGCTAATCTTGCTCTAGGGCATGACCCATTGACCGCAACTCGTCGTGCGAAAGAGTATGTAACCCACGCTCTAAAGTACGCGCTGGCGATCGGGCAGGGTCAGGGACCAGTCGGACACTTTTTTCCGTTATTGGTCAACAGCCCGTGGTCGATCGTCAGTTCAGGCTAACGACTCAGTTGAGCGGTGGCAGATAACCTTTGCAACTCCACTAAAATTTTCTGTGCATCCGCTTCAACGCAGTGTTGGGCTGCTGTCGCTCGTCCTAGAGTTTTCAACTGTATCAGTTACGCCGAGTCGGACCGAATCGTCCGCCATACTCTGTCGCAGCGATGATGAATGTCATTACTCCACCAAGTATCAAAAATATTCCCAATCCAATATTATTTCTGGCTCTATCTAAAGGACTAGAACCTCCCTTAATCATTGACAATTCAGGGTTGTCAGAAGCATATAAGACCTGCACTTTTTTCCCGCTACATAAGTTGAGTTGATAACCTTGGCAAATGTTATAAGCTTCGAACTCAGCTATTTTTCCTTGTTCAGTCTCAAACTGGATAGTGGAGACATAAGAAGGCGCAGCAGCCATACCGCTCGGAGACGTATTTGTCTGAGTTGTAGTTTCAGTGATTATTCCGGTGGTCGAAAGAGACTTATTTCTGAAGTTAGCCGCAGCTTGATAATTTGAGAAGCTCTGGATTAACGTCGATACTCCTATCGAGGTAGAGAGAATAATAAAACCTCCAGGAAATACTAAGTATCCTATCCTTTGCCAAATACTGTTTCTCCTCAACTGCATGAGACGGTCCTCCTCAATGCTGGAAATCTTACCAATAATCTTAAAGTACCGTCCTCACCGACAACTTAAAGCTGCCCAACTGTATATTCAGCGTCACTTCTGCTAGTTAAGTGCCCACTCTCTCAAGATTGTCTGTCATCTCTGCGGGATAATACGCTCTTCTTAAGAAATTAAACAGAAGCTTTGCAGGTTAAGTCCGTTCACTGCAACACGGTTGTGAGACTTGGCGCTGTTAGGGAATCTCAAACAAAGATCGAGGCAAGCCTGATTGCCGAATCACTGACTGCAAAGTGCCAGTACGTATCTCTGCATAATTGGGTACAGGAACGGTTATTGTCGAATCCTCATTGCGTTTTTGCAAATGATGTGGCTTCCACGTTGCCGAGCCTTGACGAATCCATGTTGTTCGAGGACTCTACACACTTCTTGGGCTGACAGAACGCGTAACCTACCCAACGACAACCTCCAAACTTGTCACAAAGACTTCACTATGCAATCGACTCCTAATTTCAGACGGATCAGCAACTTCAAAGAATAGCTCTAGTGCTTCAATCAGGTTCTTTCTGGCTTCCTCAACGGTATTGCCTTGACTCCCGAT
This sequence comes from Tildeniella sp., assembly GCF_059505325.1. Taxonomy (NCBI): domain Bacteria; kingdom Bacillati; phylum Cyanobacteriota; class Cyanophyceae; order Oculatellales; family Oculatellaceae; genus Tildeniella; species Tildeniella sp. Next base: position 72,371 of record NZ_JCACKI010000019.1, on the reverse strand, counting down.
ATCTAATTGTGGGCATAAAGAGACATATCCATCCCCTTCACGCTCGATAATGGCTGTGAATTGTTGTATTTGCTTCATAAAATTTACCTGCAAACATAGCTCGGCATCGTTTGAGCTGCGGCTTCAGTGACTGGGCGCACGCTTCACGGTCATGGTTGATGACGAGCACGAGCCTTAGAACCAACAACTATTCCTGCCAGGTTGATTGCCAATCGGGGCACTGGTCGCTTTCCCAGCCGTAGGGATGCATGCCACAAACGAGCATCACGCCGCCATAGGTTTGACCATGATAATGGCGGCAACCCACACAGGCAGGGCGATCGTTTAAGAAAGGTTCAACGGTATGAATCATCGGTTGAGCTGTTTCTTCAACAGCGCTCTCGAAACCCAAATAGACTTCCAGGATAGGATCGATCAGCTCGGCGAGGCGTTGTTCAAGCTCAACAGCAAACACAGTCTGCATTTGCTCAGCGATTTCTTCTGACGCTTCAAAAAATGACTCAACCATTTCGCCGACATCTTTGGCAATGTCAGTAAAAAACTGCTCCACCTCGTCAGCCATGACTTCCAGTAGCTCGGAGAAATCCTTCGACCAGCTTTCCATAGCTTTCCAGTAGACGCTGTGCGCTCGAACGTTTTCAAAGCCACAGATGCATACGGCGTTGGCAAGCTTGCTTGTAGGCAGCATTATGTCACTGTTGCATCTGTGAGAATCCTTTCAGTATAGCTCACATCATTGGCTAGGGTTGATCCCGCTTCAGCCGCTTGAGTTCTTCCTGCAAAGCCATCACTTGCTGCCGCATCTGTTCGGCTTCAGTCGGAGCAGCTTGAGCGGGTTCATCATCATCGGTAATGATTTCAATGCGACGTGGCTCGTTTGGTTGCGGCGAGGTTGGAGACTGTACGGAGGGCTGCTGTGCTTTGCTCACCATGTCATCGACAAAACGACGGGCTTCTTCACTCGTCATTTCACCCCGTTCAACCATTTCGTCTGCGAGTTGCTGAACGTGCGATCGCAGTTCACCGATCTTCTCTGTTGCCTTTTCGCCTGCATAGGACGCAACGCCAATGCCAAGATAAACTGCCTTTTGAACTAAATCTCCCAAACCCATACTGCTTCAACTCCTGAACGTCTCAATTTTACGTTAGGGGAGACAGCTAAACGACTTTGCGTCTGTCCCCAACGACTCCAGCATAGAAACAAAGGCTATAGCATGTCACCGCTTCCGCAGGTGGAAAACCGTACTTAGACAGAGGTGTGAGGAGCAATAGGAATGAAGTGATCATCGCTCACTATGGAAGCGACCCGGAGTCCACGCCTACCGCAAGCATCCCGTATTGCTGCTACCTTCCGGTCCTGACAAGATTTGGGCGTTGCGATCGCATGGGTCCGGATCATTTACCAGGATAGCATTATCTGGTGTTAGTCAGCGGTTAGCTTTCAGCGGTCAGCAGGGCAAACGCATGACGAGAATGGCATAGGCTGAAGTCGATGAGCGCTTCTGGAGTCAAAACCATGTCCCTCCCCGTCAGTGCCATCTGGTTGAGCCATTTTTCGAGGCGCGGCAACAATGGCACACTGCTTGTTCGAGCTTGTCGAGATTCCGATACAGGCGACTATGAGCGGTTGCCCGAACATCACGAGGGCGTGCCTTCGGTCGTCATGATTCGCTTGATGCTACGAGGCTTGACCAGAAATCATGGCACCTGGAAGTCCAAAACTACTTAACAAGCAGTTACAATCACTTTCTAAATGATCTATCTTTGATATCGTACTGTAAGCTTATTAGTACAAACGTTTTATTCTTACCCTTATGGTTCAGTACACCCTCATTCAAAGCCCAGAAGTGATTTTGACTGTTTCTGGTAAGGATTCTGCCAAAGCCCGCGAGAAAGCGATGGATCAGTTAATCGAACTGATGGACGCGGGCGAACTCCCGACCGAACTTTCTGATGGTTTTGCTCCTCAACAGTTTATTGAAGTGAAAGAACCTATCGTTAACCCCAGCCCTGACGAAGATGCCGTCACTCAAGCGGTACAGATACTGAGCAACCTGGCAACGTTAAAGCTAAAGCTGCAAGACTCACGTGCAGAGGCACTCCAGGTACATGCTCAGCTTGATATGCTCTTTAGCGACGACCCTGTGAGCGAAGAAGAAATCGCTACCCTTAAAGATGGCTTTAAAGTGCTAAAAACCTACGCTCAGGCAAATCTTCGCTACCAAGAAGCGAGAAAGCACGCAAAAGATGCCCGTGATGTGCTCGATCGCGCCCTCAATACCGCTGATCCTGAACCGAAAGTGAGCAAAAAGAGCGAGCACTAAAAGGTCGCTAGTGCCGTACTGTCGTCACAATTGCGGCTCAAGCGTTGGAACGGCTTCTGTCCATTGAGCCAGGAACTAACCTCGACTCCCCATCGTTGTCTGAAAAGCGGGTCGTTCGGATAGATGCTTGAGGTAAACCATTACGGCTGGAAAGGTACTAAAGTCCATTTGAAATCGCATCTGAAAAAAGCCCAGCGTTGAACCAATGGCTACGTCTGCGGTGCTGAACTGCTCACCTAACAGATAAGGCTGACGCTCTAAGATTTGGTCGATCGGCTTAAGCAGACGAATCATTTCACGATCGCGCGTGACTTCATTCAAAAGCTCCGGTCCTAACGTGGCATTGGCAAACATTACCCACTGTGCCATTTCAGCCCGTTGCTCAGTTGTGTCAGCCTGACCGTACTTCTCTGCCAGGTAAAGCAAAATCGCGCCTGACTCCCACAGCGTAAAGTCACCATCCACGATCGCGGGCACTTTGCCAATGGGGTTAATTGCTGTGTAATCGGACTCCAAATGTTCCCCTACCTGCAGATCCAGCAGCACAAATTCGTAGGGAACCTGTAACTCTTCTAAACCCCACTGCACGATCGACGCGCGGCTGAACTTCCCACCGTAAAGCTTGAGCATAAGAACCCTTTACCTGAACCTCAATCGTCTCGTAACCGTCTAAAAACTAACAACTACTTAAAGCACCTTATGTGTATATTCATGCTGCTTTACATTGTCCTCGGTTTTGACAATGCGCTGCGAATTGAGCACTCGTTTACGCTCGATCGAATAAGCAAAATCGCTACGGCTGGAGCCTATAGGAATGTGCCCCTGAGCGACAGGACGAACTTTATAGGTACGCGCAGCCGCGATCGCTCGATCGACAAATTCATCGCAAAATTGTGCGGTGGTGGGAAACTCGGCAGGTAGCTGGGGTGGGTCGCTCAAGAGAACGGCTCCTAGTGTTGTGGCGATCGCGGTTTGATAAGACGTAGGAATGCCTTTGATGATCGCCTCTAGTGCCGCAGAAGGAATGGGTTCCACAACAGCAACCTCATGAACCTCACCTTCATCTTTAACAAAGCAGGTTGCTAAGCCCAAAACAAGATAATCATCGGCTGCTAAGTCAGGCGCATTCAAATCAAAGGTTGCGGTTGTCATAGGGAAATCCAGTATTCAGATTCGATACGAGAGCAATCAAGCACTGTGTTGCATTCTACCAACTTCGTGAGGCGCTTCCCACTTCTCTTCTTACCCGATGCCATGAGCCAGGTGATGTATCTGGCACTCTGCTTCAGAAATAGAGCCATCCGTCGCTGTAGCCCATGAAAGATTCGGTGGATAAGTCCTGTCAGCGGTTACAGACGGCGTAGCCTACAAAAACTCACTTGAGACACATCAGCAAGTGACACACCGATAAAGCAACTCCAAAAGGAAAATCTTTAGTCTAATCGCATATCCAAGGGAAGAAAGCTATGAATCCTCGCGTGTTTAAGGGTCAGCAAAACAAGGAGCGGCGAAACGGTGCCGACCAATCCACCCGACCGTTCGCCCCCGTAACAGCAGGTGCTATTCAAACTAGACAGGAACGCCATTTAGACGGCAAGCAAATCGCACCCGATCGATCGGATGTTGCATGTCTCAGTTTGGCTGAACAGAACACCTTACTGCGTCAGAAGGCACTGTATGAGGTCAAACAAGGTCACTATGATGCTGCGATCGCTCTTTTCAGCGTGCTGATCGAGCGTAACCCTCAAAGCGTCAATGACTATAACAATCGCGGACTGTTGTACGTTCAGAACGGGCAGCTTGCCTACGCTCTAGCTGACTACAATGCTGCATTGCAGTTAAACCCTCGACTGGCAAAAATTTATAACAACCGTGCGAACTGCTATGCTTCACTGGGACGACCAATGGAAGCCCTTTTTGACTACGAAACAGCGCTTGACCTTAATCCTGCTAATACACACGCACGCATCAACCAAGGCATTACGTTCCGCGAGTTAGAAATGTACGAGCATGCGATCGAAACCTTCGACCTTGCGCTCCAGTTTGATCAACTGTTGAGTGGTGCTAGTCATACTGGCAAAACAACGTCGATCGCGGGTCATATCTATGCTGAGCGTGGACGCACATCGCATCTTGCAGGCGACTGGAACTATGCCGTTGCTGACTACCGCCGTACGCTTGCGGTGCTGTCTCCTAGTGAGACCACACTTTTAGATGTCTCTCAGCGTCTGCGCTTACAAGTTAAAGTTTGGCTCAGTGAGCTTCTCAAGCCTCAACCCAACGCATCATAGAGCCTCTAATCTAACCTCGTTTCTACGCTCTATCCAAGCTATGGCTTGGCTGGCTCACGCCAAATAATACGCTGCTGCTGCAAACCAATGCGATGGCTCTGAGCCTGCATATTTGCCTCTGTCTGATAGGGATCAAAATACTGCCGGAAATTGTTTTGCACACGGTGCAACCGTTCATCGGTGGATTGTACCGTTACTTGAAGCTCTTGCAATCTAGCTGCCTGGGACGATCGATACGGTAAAAGCTGTGTTAGAGCGCTAATTGCAACCATTGACAAGACAACATTAACCGATAGCCTGACAGTTGATTCGATTACGACTGCGCGGTGAGGATGCTGGCGCTGCTTTGCTTTGGCGCGAGGAACCGTCCGGGCACGTCTAGGCGGCTGCGGCGGAAGATAAGACGGTTTCAGTGCGTGCATGGTGTTCAGTCCGGTCTAGGCAGGCAAAATGTCAATCAATCTCTGAAGCAGCGTCTACAGGTAGCCGCAAGCATGAAAGCAGCTGGAGTTCGAGCTAGTTAGAAAAGCTTGATCTATTAAAGTCAACAACGCGCCAGTTGGCAACTTTAATTTAGGGTATTTGTTAACCGTAGGGCAACAAGCAAGTCAAAAAAATAGGTAGCCTGCTTTGCGATCGTGCCCTCAAATGAGGGTCATTGCTCTAACCCGAAAGCATAACCAGAGGATTATAGAGCCGAATCGCAAAACAACCTACCTATCGTGTTGCAACAAACGATGTCTATTTGTAAAGCTCGGTCGCTAAACGAAAGGCAAGAACGCCAGGAACGAGTGCTACAACCAAAGCAATGAAGATCTGAGTCTCGGATAGCATTGCTTAAAAACTCCTTATCGTAGGGTTTATTGTTCCTCAATGTCCTCTAAAGTGCGTCCCTGGGGAACATTTTGTTACAAGATGCAATAGAACAGCTAACTTGGCAAACCCTCTCCAGATCACAGTCGCTACCTCTAACAGCACACTCAGCCACTCTCACTTTAAGCCAGGAGTTAACTGCGTAACTCCTATTAGCGAATTTTCGCGCTTAGCGTTAGGCTGGATTAAGAAGACTGAGTACGCTTTGACAGCGGGGATCGTTTAGCGCTATCCGCTAACTAGCGCTGTAAACTGATGTGGTCATGGACTGTAAACAGTTCAGGCGATGTGCTGATCTTGCTTGGTCAAGGTCGGGTTTGCAGTCAGTGTTGAAGTCAACGTGTATCTTGTGGCTCAGTCAGATTCCCCTTTAAATGAGCGGAGCCTGCTGAGTGCTGCTACAAGCCGTTGTCGTCAGTGCGCGACGTTTGAACTTTAGAAATCACGAATGCTAGATCAACTGCTTGATTCTCCTAATTTTGGGGTCGAAACGCTACTGGTGTTGCCCGTTTTGATTGCACTTGAGGCTGTGCTGTCGGCGGACAATGCGATCGCGCTTGCTGCGCTGGCGCAGGGTTTGCACGATAGCGTCTTGCAGCGACGTGCGCTCAACATTGGTCTGGTGCTCGCCTACATTTTGCGTATTACTCTGATTTTGACGGCAACATGGGTCGTGCGGTTTTGGCAATTTGAGCTGGCAGGAGCGCTCTACCTCTTGTGGTTGGTCTTTCAGTACTTCACGTCAAAACCTGACCAGGAGGACGAAAATCAGCATCACGGACCTCGCTTTTCATCGCTTTGGCAAGCGATCCCCATGATTGGCATTACCGATTTGGCGTTCTCGCTCGACAGTGTGACGACGGCGATCGCGGTTTCTCAAGACACCTGGCTGATCCTCATTGGTGCCACGATCGGCATTATCACCCTGCGCTTTATGGCGGGGCTATTTATTCGCTGGCTCAAGGAGTTTCAACACCTGCAAGATGCAGGCTATGTCACAGTCGCGCTAGTTGGGTTGCGGCTACTGCTGAGAGTGATTAATCCTGCTCTTGTGCCACCAGAATGGACGATGATTAGCGCGATCGCGCTGATTTTTCTGTGGGGCTTTTCCAAGCGCAACGATGCGTTAGAGATCTTGCTACCCGATGGCATGAACGAAGCGCAGGACGTTGAGAGACAAGCTGAGAAAGAAAAAGCAGAATTATGAGGTTTGAGTGTCGCTCAGGCGAGAAACCGGGTTTCTGAAGTTATACAAATGTAAGCCGTATACCTTAGCAGAGAAACCCGGTTTTTGAGTTCAAGCTACTCGTGAATCCACGACAGCAAGGCGGGTTGCCAATGGACGAGTTCCTCTTCCTTAAACCAAAGGCTCACTTCTTGCTGAGCAGTTTCAGGAGCATCAGAGCCGTGAATCAGATTGCGCCCTACGTTCACCCCAAGGTCGCCGCGAATGGTGCCTGGCTCTGAGTTGAGTGGATTGGTTGCACCAATCATCTTCCGAGCAGAGGCAATCACCCCCTCACCTTCCCATACCATCGCTACAACAGGGGCAGAGGTGATAAAGTCCACCAGTCCGGCAAAGAAAGGACGTTCTCGATGAACACCATAATGAGTCTCTGCCAGTTCACGACTGACGTTCATCAGCTTTAAGCCAACCAGGGTGAACCCTTTTGTTTCAAAGCGGCGGATGATCTCACCAACCAGTTTACGCTGAACGCCGTCGGGCTTAATTGCCAAAAATGTCCGTTCCAAGGTTAGCTCCTAGAGTTTAAGCAACTGTTACAGCACCAGATTAGCCTATGACGGTGGTGAAGTGAGGGATGAGAGGTGAGGTGAGGGGTAAGGTGAGAGGAGTGAAGGGCAACCAGTGGTTGTGGTTATGAGCAACCTAGCGATTCACGCGTATCTACGCCAGTTATGGGATTGGTGCCGCTGGCGGTTTTACACAGTTGCAAAACCTGGGTGCGATCGAGCAGTGCGAAGCTAAAGTCTGCCCCTGTGACGTTTGCGTCTCGAAAGCTAGATTTAAGCAACATGGCAGAGGTGAAGATCGCATCGCTCAGATCGGCTCCTGCCAAAGTCGTGAGGTAGGCGATGCCGTTGCTGAAATTCACTCCATGCAAGTTAGCGTTGGTGAGATCGGAGCTATTGAACACAGCGCCCTGCAAGTCTGCTCCGCTAAAGTTAGCGCCTTTTAGCTTGGCGTTGCCAAATTCTTCTCTGGCTAAATTTTGGTCTGAGTAGTTCTGGACGGTTCCTTCGGCATCATCATACGCTCGGATTGCCGCTGAACTAGCAGCTTGGGCAGAAACAGGGGCAAGAGGAAGCAGTAGAAGCAATGCCACAAAGAAAGTGAGAAGACGCTGGAAGATACGCATGATAAAGGTTGAATTTGACCGCTTGCCATCGTCAAACTTAACATTTTTTATTACATGCTGAATGGTCGCTTGATAGGGTTTCGATCGCTCATCGGCGTACACACCATGACCAGAGCAGCTACAAGAGTTCTTTGAATTAGAAGACCTTTAGCATCAGAAGACAACGTTGCACCAGTGCAGAAACGACTGTCGCTACGAACTCAATGCGTCGGAGAGGTAATCAGCCGCAGCTTCTACCAAAGCGATCGCGTTTTCATACACCATCCGAGTAGGTCCCAGCACACCGACGCTGCCGACGGGCACAGAGTCTTTGTGGTAAGTCGAGGAAATCAGCGTGCAGGTGCGCATTGGTTCTAAGGGATTTTCTGCCCCGATACGAATCGTGACGCGTTTACCCGGCTGCTGTAGGTCTGAGCGCTCAAAAATGAGAGGCACTAATTGGTGCTGTTCTTCCTCTAAAAGATGAATAATCGTTTGCACCTGTTGAAGTTCCGAAAATTCTGGCTGACGCAGGACTTCTGCCAGACCACTGATGACGATTTGTGCTGGAGGAGGGGGTTGGGAGCGACGTGTTAGTTCGACCAAAATAGTTCTGAGGAGGTCAGCATAGCGCTCAAATTCACGATCGAGTTCGCTCCAATCAAGCGTTGCTAGTTCGACGATCGCCCGTCCTCGCAACTGACTGTTCAAGAAGTTAGACAAAATTTGCAGTTCTCGCTCCAACAAGTCAGCATCAATGCCAGCCGCATCAGCCGATAACGGCAACTCAATTAGAGCCGACTGCGTTTCGTAAGAATCTGTCACGAAAATCAACATGATTCGACTGGAATCAACTGGCACAAGCTGCACATGGCGCAGATGGCTGGTGCGGGTTTGGGGCGTTGTGATGAGGGTAATGTAGCCACTAACCGTTGCCAGAATTTGGGCAGCGCCTCGCAGTAGTGCTTCAAAGCTCCAATCACCAGAATTGAGACGATCGTGGAGCAGATGTGCTACGTGCTGCGTTAAGTCATGGGATGGCACGATCAGCTGATCGACATAGGTGCGGTAGCCAGAGTCTGAAGGGATACGCCCGGCTGATATGTGCGGCTGGAAAAGCAAGCCGCCCTTCTCCAGCACCGCCATTGCATTGCGAATGGTGGCGGAACTGACACTGAGGTTATAGTCTCTAACCAATGCTTCGGAACCAACGGGTTCAGCCGTAGCAATATAGTGGCGGATAGTTGCTCGAAGCACCTGCTGTTGGCGACTGGTAAGATTGACCGATTGGGACATTCTAAGTTCGCGATCGTAAAAGGGTTGGAACAACCGCTGATGCCTCTAGACAGAAGCACCAGACAGGAAGATGCGAGATCGTAATCATATTGAGGATTTTTAGACTTAAGGTAGCAGATGCAGCATTCTTGCTCTAAGTTCTGATGCGCCAAGCACAAAAGCAACAAAACCTAAAAAGCTTTACTGCGTTTTAACAGAGACAGCTCATCCGGATGGTGTAGCAATTAGTACTGCGGAATCGATGAGTCAACCACGATCGCGTAAGCATCAATACCGCCGACTACATTCTTGACTTGCGTAAACCCCTGAGTCTGTAGCCACTGGCACATCTGCGCTGATCTAACCCCATGATGACACAGGACGATCGTTTCCTTCTCTGGGTCAAGCCGCGCTTGAATCTCACCTGACCATGTTGCAAACTCACTCAGCGGTAGATGCTCAAATCCCTCCAGTCTCGCAAGCTCTAATTCACTCGCTTCTCGCACATCAACAAACTGCACGGCATCGGAGGGCGTTTTCAGAAGCTGTCCTAACTCTGCGACACTGATTTGGGGGATGGGCTGGTAGTGAGTAGGCATGGCTGATGAGGTAGGGAGTGGGGAGTAGGGAGTGGGGAGTAGGGAGTGGGGAGTAGGGAGTGGGGGGCTTTGCAAAGGCTTTTACGGCAAGGGCGATCGTCATACAGCCCCTGGTTCAGCGACATCGACTGTGTATTGGTCTAATTTAGTTATCGATCGTACTTGAATTGGTCACTTCTAATGAATTAGCTTCTCGCTGACCGCTGACCGCTGACCGCTGATCGCTGACCGCTGACCGCTGACCGCTGATCGCTGACCGCCGACCGCTGACCGCTTCTCGCTGACCGCTGACCGCTTCTCACTGATGACTAACTGCTGATTGGCACGATCGCCCTGAGAAGATACACGCACTACAGGATAATGAGGTTGGACTATTCTTGCGCCCTTGCCTGTTGGGACATCTGATGCCATGAAGCTCCGTTCGTTCTTTTCTTTTTTGTCAGTCGTTGTGCTGGTGCTGCTATTGCTCAGCGCTGGCGGCTTCTACTGGTTAATTGCCCGTCATCCTATGCGGGTGCTGAGCGGCGACCCAAAAACTATTCCTGGCGCTGCGCTTTTTGTGTCTCGTCAGGCTCCTGTGATGGCATCGCTGTTGCTCAACCCGGCTCAGCTAGAGACGTTTCAACTGGCAGCAACTCCACCAGCGGCACGGCGTAAGGTAAGGGAAGAGCTAGACCAGCTCAAACAAAGTCTGCTGGCAAGTACAGGGCTGGACTATAAGCGAGACATTCAACCCTGGCTGGGAGACGAAATGACGCTGGCTGTAACGGCGCTGGATTTTGATCATGATGCTGCCAATGGGCAACAGCCAGGGTATTTAGCAGCGATCGCCACTCACGATCCAGAGCGATCGCGGGAGTTTCTGGAGCTGTTCTGGCAGAAGCGGGCGATCGCGGGTAGCGATTTGGTCTTTGAGCAGTACAAAGGTGTGAGAATCATTGCTGCCAATCCCCCTGCGTCTGAGCCTGATCGTCCCACTGCCCGTAAATCGAAACCCGACAAATACCGCCTTCAGCTAGAAGCGCCAAAAGTACCAATTGCACCCGCACCGATTGCTTCGCTGGCAAGTGCTGCGGTGGGCGATCGCTTTATCCTGTTTGCCAACCATCCTAAAGTGCTGCGTGAGGCAATCAACAACGTTCAGGCTCCTGACCTTAGCCTCGATCGCTCCAAACGCTTTACGCAGGCGATCGACGCGTTGACGCAGCCTCACGTTGGCTTAACGTTGATCGATCTACCTAAACTCGCAAAATTATTGGGGCGTGAACTGCCGATCGCTCCACAACTGCCAGTAGACAGTTCTGTAACGGTGATCGACGCGCTGCCACTCAGCCAAACGTTGATGGTTGGGTTGGCGCTCAATCAGTATGGGCTGCTAGCTGAAACTGCCTTGCTGTCACCAGACGAAACGCCATCTTCTTCACCATCGCTGTCTCAACCTGTGGGAGCGTTGCAATATCTGCCCAGCGGCAGCTCACTCTCCGCTTCAGGCACACACCTCGATCGCCTTTGGGAGCGTCTGGCAAATGGTCTTGCTCCCTATGAAACAGCCTCTCAACTGATTAACCAACCGCTGCAAGTGCTGCAAGATCGCTGGCAGCTTGACCTACCCAACGATGTTTTTCGTTGGGCAACAGGCGAATATGCGTTGGCGATGGTACCTCCAGAGACGGTAAGCGCCGATGGGATGCTGCGACCGGACTGGATCTTCGCTGCTCAACGTCCACAAGCGGTTGCCGATCAGCAGGCGATCGCGCACCTCGACGACATTGCCAAACAGCAGGGCTTGAACGTCGGACCGTTGACCATTGGCGATCGCACCGTTTCAGCCTGGACGCGCCTGACCACGACTGCACCCAAGGTTTCATCGCAACCACTCAGCTTACAGGCAGATGTACAAGGAGTGCATGCGTCTGTCGGCGATTATGAACTTTTTGCAACTTCAGTGGCTGCGATGGACAAAGCTCTTCACGCTGCCGATCGTTCACTCCCAGCAGATGAGTCCTTTAAGCGCGCCACTACGTCTTTGCTGAAGCCGAATAACGGCTACCTCTATCTCGATTGGGATACTAGCCGACCCGTTCTAGAACAGCAATTCCCTGTCTTGAAAGTGCTGGAGTTGGCAGGCAAGCCCTTTTTCAGCCGCCTGCGATCGCTCACCCTTAGCAGTTATGGCAGTCGGGCTGGTGTGCAACGTGGTGGCGCGTTAATTCAATTAAGAGGAACGGTATGAGTAGTCGTGCTAGGAGCGCATCCCAGGTTTGCAAACTCCCCTCACCCTTTTCTTGTATGCCGAAGGCTTTAAGCCCTCTTCCTAGTGAGAGGGACTTTGACTCTTGCTCCCTTCTCCTTTGGGAGAAGGGTTGGGGATGAGGGTGAGAGGTGTGGCTACAAAAATTGAGTACTCTCGATGCTATGGACAGTCAACCATACGGTAACCATGCGGCGCGTTGCACTTCACGTTGGCTGTAGAGAGGATGTCTCGGCTGTCCAAGCTTAGTCATGCCCAGACAGGAAACAGGCTTCCGACCATCTAATAAGGTCATCACAGCCCGATCGCGCGATCGTAGCGCTCCCCCATTGCCCCACGCCAGAATAATGTGATCCACCCGCTGAGCAAACGCCGCCAGATAGCGATCGTTCTCACTCCCAATCGGATCAGCGACACGGCAGAGAGCGGTTGGATCAGCACTGCAATAGGCAAACAGATTCACGACTTCTAAAGCACCATAGCCCCACGATCGCGCAAACCCAAGACAACGACGCAGTGTCGGATCATTCACAACCGCATCCGCTCGACTGGGATTAAGCATCACAAAACCAACCCTATCAGCTTGTTGATCCCACGATCGCCAGAGCAGATAGCGATAGTGACCAGTCGGATCAAACTCAGCACCAGTTCGCATAGTTAAGGACAAACTTCGAGTTTTAAGTGCTTCTGCCCCCTGCCTTCTGCCCCCTGCCCTCTGCAAGCTCATTTTGCTATCTCAGTCGTCACTTCATTCACCTGACGGCGCTTGAGGTCGAGACTTTCCGTGCGTGGCAAGAGGTCAAAGACTTCACGGAACTTCGTATCCAGCAGCTCAAACGGTACAACACCCGCTTCGTTTAGCACCACTTTTCCAGACGCATCGAACAGTACTGTCTGCGGCACAACGCCTTTGTAGTAGTACCCAGCCTCTGTCTCAGCGTAAGCAGACTTCTGAGGAATGCCATCCAGTCGTACAGGCAACAGATCTGCCGCTTTTCCGTAATAGGCTTGTACTTGAGAAACAACGGCTGAGTATGCTTTGCAATCGTTACTGTCATCAATGTAAAGCACTAAGAGCGTGGGTCGATCGCGCTTCAGTGCTTCTGCCAGCGTAAATTTCGGCGGTACCAGTGACCCATTGCCTGCGTAAAGGGTGAAAATTTCGCCATCATACCGATCGTCTTTCAACCCGGCTAACGCTGGAGAGGCTCCCCACAGCACAAGGCAGCCAACCAGCACCAACAGCAACCACGATCGCCCTAAACGTTTCTGCCATCGATCGACGGTTTGCACGCCCGTGATCACCAAACCCGACAAGTGCAACTGCAAAACTCTCATAGACCCCTGGCACTGCGATAACGTTTCTCCCACTATTGTCTAGCAAGCGAGGACGGAGGGGAAGGGGGCGGGAGGTGAGGGGTGAGGGGATAGGGAGCAGGAGGCAGAAGGCAGAGGGCAGGAGGCAGTCTAGCTCAACACTCAAAAACATTTCCCCCTTGCTCCCTCTACTCCCCCTGCCCCCCTTGCTCCCTCTACTCCCCTTGCTCCCTCTACTCCCCTTGCTCCCAAAACTAAAGCAAAGTTGTAGCGAGTTTATGTTAGCGTGTGATACAACTGTATGTAGGAATGCCTACGGATACTATCCTGAGTAAGTTTCTGGGAACGGAGTTTTGCGAGTCATTGCTGTTAGTTTCTCAAGCTGTTTTTTGGGTCTTGAGTGGGTCTCTGGCTTTGGATTTTGGCACTCTGGCAAACCAGTTTTTGGTCATATCAAAAGCTGGCACGATGTAGGCAGCTAGGTCATACACACGAGTCGAGAGCGTTCACTATGCAGAATGATGTAGCCACGATAAAACCAATTCGATCGCTTGAAGATGCTCTAGATCGCTGTCAGACATTAGGGATGCGGTTGAGCCGTCAACGGCGGTTTATTCTTGAGTTGCTGTGGCAAGAAAAAGAACATTTAGCTGCCAGAGAAATCTACAACCGTCTCAACCGTCAGGGCAAGGAAATTGGGCACACATCGGTTTACCAAAACCTTGAAGCGCTGTCTGAACATGGCATTATTGAATGTGTTGAGCGATCGGATGGGCGGCTTTACGGCAATATCAGTGATTCGCACAGCCATGTAAACTGTCTCGACACCGATCAGATTTTAGACGTTCACATTGAATTGCCGATCGAGTTGCTGCAGCAAATTGAGCAACAAACGGGCGTTCGCATCACAGATTATCACATTGATTTCTACGGCTATCGCAACGTACAAGAGCAGTAACGGCGACTTCCATCGGTTACTGATTGGGTAAGCCATAGTCTTGTGAATACGGGTGTGGGGGGTAGGGTGTGGTGAATGCAAATGAAAACGGCTGTAAAGCGGTGCTAACCTCGCTCGTCTGTCAATAAAGCAGTCATTTCATTGGGAGCAAATGGTGCTGTTGATGGGGAGATTGACCGTGAACGTTGTGCCCACATCAACAGCGCTCTGTACCGTGATGTCGCCACCATGAAGATCGACGCACTGCTTGACGATCGATAACCCTAAGCCAGTACCAGGAATAGTTTGGGCATTGCTGCCACGATGAAAGCGATCGAACAAGCGCTCAATGTCGCCTTGGGGAATGCCGATGCCGCAGTCTTGCACCTGAAACGTGACGGTATCGGCTGTAGAGATTAGCTCAAGCTGCACTTTGCCACCGTGCGGCGAGTATTTAAGCGCATTTGAAAGTAGATTGGTCAGAATGTGGCGCAGTAGTTTTTCATCAAGGTCACACGTTTTTTGTATCGCCGTTTCCGTTTGAGTAAAGACGATCGCGTGTTGAGTGGCGATCATTGTGTTGTCATGCTGAGTGTTATCATGCTGAAAGTCTGCTATTAATTGACGACAAAAGTCGGCTAAAGCAACGGGCGCTGGATTGCACTTCAATTCGCCCGCCTCAGCCGCGCTAATAAGCAACACTTCTTCAAGTAACTGCTTCATGCGATCGACGGCTTCTCTAGCTCGATGCAAAAAAAGCTTCTTTTTAGCTAGTGTGAGTTGATTGTCGTAACGTTGCAGCATATCAATTGACAAGAGAATCGAACTCAATGGGTTGCGAAATTCGTGAGACACGATCGCAATAAAGTTTGACTTTAAATCGTTGAGCGCTTTCTCCTTTTCCAGCGCTGCTTTAATTGCTTTTTCTGTCTGATGTTTATTAAGAGCAACTTCGATCGCAGTGACGAGATGATGGGTTTCAAACGGTTTAACAATATAGCC
Organism: Tildeniella sp.; assembly: GCF_059505325.1. Taxonomy (NCBI): domain Bacteria; kingdom Bacillati; phylum Cyanobacteriota; class Cyanophyceae; order Oculatellales; family Oculatellaceae; genus Tildeniella; species Tildeniella sp. Next base: position 57,145 of record NZ_JCACKI010000019.1, on the reverse strand, counting down.
ATAAGGCTGTGTAGTGTTCACCTGCTCGATTGTTGCTCGATCAGCATGAGCAGTCAGAAAGACGATGGGAATTGGGTTTTGTTGACGAATTTGAGCCGCTGTTTCAATGCCCGTTCTATTGCCTCGGAGGCGGATATCCATCAAGGCGAGATCGGGATGCCAGCGATCGACTGCATCTAGCGCTAGTTCGGCACAGTCGGCGATCGCCACTACTGTATAACCCAGTTGAAGCAACTGTCGTTGAATATCTAACGCAATGACAGGTTCGTCTTCTACAACAAGAATTTTAGCGCTCATCGTTTTTCACATTCATCGTTGTTTAGGCTGGTTTTGGAAAAGAAAGCTCAAATCTACTGCCACAGGTGCGATCGAGCACTAAGGTGCCACGCAACTGATGCAAAAAGGCATTCACAAGCTGGAGTCCTAGTGAGTTTAGATTCGGTAGATTGTTAGTCTGAGACCAAACAATTGACTCTGGAATGCCGACACCGTTATCAGCAATGACCAACAAGCACTGATTATCTTCTCGCAACGAAAAGCAGATTTGAAGCTCACCAGCGCGATCGTTCGGAAACGCATACTTCAACGCATTAGTGACCAATTCATTAATCATAAAACCGCATGGAATGACGGCATCTACAGACAGGTTGACTTCAGAAATTTCAAGCTTCAGCTTTATCTTTGTGGCATCAACGCTGTAAGAGCGAAGCAAATTTGCGACTAAACTATGCACATAGTCATGAAAGTCGATTTTGGCTAAACTGTCAGATTGATAGAGTTTTTCGTGGAGCAGTGCCATTGCCTTGATGCGATTTTGGCTATCTTTAAAGAGTGACAGTATGGCTGGATCGCGAATGGCATTTGCTTGCAAATTAAGTAAGCTAGACACCGTTTGCAAGTTGTTTTTAACGCGATGATGCACCTCTTTTAGAAGAATTTCCTTCTCTTGCAAGGACGCTTTGAGTTGGTTTTCCGCTTGTTTGCGATCGGTAATATTCCGCACAAAGCTACAGTGATACTCTTTATTGCTCAACTTAATATAATTAGCCGTCACCTCAGTCAAAAAAATTGTGCCATCTTTGGCTTTGATGCGTGCCTCAAACGTAGACGAACCTTTCGCCTTGATCGCTTGCCAGTGTTCTTCCCAAGCCGTTATGGGTAAGTCTGGATTCAAATCAGAAACCCGCATACCGATGATCGCTTCACGAGGGTAGCCCAGATCGCGGCAGGCAGCGTCATTGACATAATAGATTGAGCCATCCGGCTCCACCCACCAGATGGGATCAGCCGCCCGATCAATTGAAAACTGAGTGAGCCGGAGTGCCTTTTCTGCTTGTTTACGCTCTGTGATATCGTCATAAGTACCCAAAACGCCGACGACAGCACCATCTTGATCGTGTAGCGGCACTTTGCTTCTTGTAATCCAGCATTGCTCTTGCCCTGCCTTGACCAGCGTCTCTTCAATGGCGAGTTGAGACTGATTAGATGTGATGATCTGTCGATCTTCTACCTGACAACGTTCTGCATGAACAGCCCAGGGCAGTTCAAAATCATTTTTACCGATGATGTCGTTTGGCGCAGTTAAGCCTGCATCGATCGCAAACTGATAGTTGCAACCGAGATAGTTAAAGTTTTTGTCTTTCCAGAAAATAGCAGTGGGAACGGTATCAATGACCCGTTGCAGTAACTGCTGACTTGCACGCAAGGCTTCTTCTGCTCGCTTGCGATCGGTGATGTCTTCAATCATGCCCAGGCTGTAAGTATGACCATTTGGATCGCAAATAAGAGCCACAGTCAGGGTTGTCCAAAGCCAAGCCCCATTCTTCTTCCGAAACCGTTTTTCGATTTGAAACCGTGAGATGGTTCCATCTCGCAATTGTTTGCTCAGGTCAAGGTTTTGGTTAACATCATCAGGATGGGTGAAGTCAACATAGGTCATTGCGGCAAGGTCGGTATCGCTGTAGCCTAACAGGGCACGATGAGCCTGATTGACTTTGAGAACGTGGTAGGTATCAGCATCGGCAAGGCTAATGGCGATCGGTGCGTTATCAAAGATGGCGCGAAACTGCTCTTCACTCTTGCGTAACGCGGTTTCGGTTTCTTCGTGAGCGGCGATCTCAGCCCGTAACTGTTGATTTAATGCTTCAAGCTGAGCGGTACGCTGCTGCACACGTGCTTCAAGTTCCTGGTTGAGGGTTTGGAGCGCCAGTTCTGCCTGTTTACGTTTAGTAATGTTCCTGGCAACGCCGAGCATACGGATAGGGCGACCCTGCTGATCAAAGTACACTTGACCCTGACTGCAAACCCAGTGCTGCGCCCCGCCTGCCCAATGGACGCGAAATTCAATATTGTACTCTGCCCCCTCCAGAGCAAGCGCTAATGCTTGTTTCACAAAGGCGCGATCGTCTGGGTGAACGTCATCTAAAAAGGATGCATAGGCATTGGTATGGATCGGTGAAGCGATCTCAAAGTCGGCGCTCAGGCTGCCAGCATAAATCGCTATATCAGTTTGGATGTCCCAGTCCCAGTTGCTCATTTGCGCCGCTTTGAGTGCCAGTCTGAGCCGGGTTTCGCTGTCGCTCAGGGCGGCTTCTGCCTGCTTGCGATCGGTAATGTCCTGAACCTGATACACCACGCAAAGGACGTTTTCCTGCTCATCGCGCACGGCTGAAACACTCAACAAGCCCCAAACGAGATGCCCCTGTTGATGAAAGTAGCGCCGCTCTACATTGTACGCGGTGAGTTCTCCTGACAGGAGCTGTTGCAGTGGTGCCTGCCCAGACTCAAAATCATCGGGATGGATCAGTTGTTGACAGGTTTTGCTTAGAAGTTCGGTTTGGGTATAGCCCAGCATTTGACACAACGCAGCATTGACCTGCAAGAGCACACCGTCGGGCAATGTAACCGTCATCCCTACTGCTGTCGTGTCAAACACGCTGCGGAATCGTTGTTCGCTCTCACGTAAATTGGCTTCGATGCCTTTCCGTTTGGTGATGTCTTGAAAGTAGACTGCAAGCCCGTTAGCAAGGGGATAGACGCGCACCTCAAGCCAGGCGTTGAGAGGCGTGTAAAACGATTCAAAGGCTGTACTGCACTGTGCTTCAACGGCTCGACGATATTCGCTATCAAAAATGGAGCCGACTGCTTCGGGAAAGCGTTCCCAGACGTTGTTGCCCAGTAAGTCTGCCCGCGATCGCTGGAGTAACTGCTCAGCCTGGTGATTGAGATAGGTAAAGCACCAGTTTTCATCCAGGGTGTAAAACGCATCGGTAATGCTTTCGAGAATATGTGTCACCCATTCATTAGGCGCATGTTCATTAGGCTCATGCATGGCAGCCCTGCTGACGCGCACCGCTGCTTCTGGTTCTGGGTTAAGGCTTTGCGGCGATCGCGGTTGCACCGAGGCTGAAACATCCCGAATGACTAGCATCACGCCATTCTCCTCAGGCAAATTAACTTCAAGCAAATGATCTTCAGGCAAATTGGCTTCAGGCAAATTGGCTTCTGCATCTGGTAACGGTGCGACGGTAATGGCAAGGGCAAAATTGCGATCGTGCCTGCGGAAGCCATACTCCCCTTCGCAGCGCTGCTTGGTTGCCAAACCCCAATTCACTGGATGCTGTGACAGTGGCAACGGTTCTCCCTGATGTGTCAGAGGCAGTAGCTGAGTCAGCCGTTGCTCTGCTAATGTCGTGGCGGTTTGGTTGACGAGGCGCTCAAAGGCGGCATTGCACCACTGAATCCTCCCCTCACCATTTGTCCAGACGATCGACTCATTGACCCAACTGAGTGCGAATGCCATGTTGCTCAATGTGGCTTGCAGTTGACGGCTCAAAACGGTTGAGTCAGCAGAATCGCGCATAGCAAAAATTTCCAGGAGCGGACGATCGATTCAATTGTGGCAAATCTGTACAAGATTTTTGCCTGATCGCTGCAAAACAGGTCGAAGCTAATACAATATCGGCACAGTGCCACAGAGCCGCACGTCGATCGCAGCTCTGTGGTGTTGGCTTTGAGGACGCATGAATTGACTGATGAGACTGAATCAGGACTTACGCACTTGGAGCTTCGATCCTCCCTAGCTCCCATTGAGAAGGGGAAAGTCTGAAAGCTCCCTGGGCGATCGCAACAATCAATGGTTGTTTGAGCAGTGAGATTGTTAGTTCCAGTAGGGGTGCTGAGCTAACCGCTAAGTTTGTATCGTGCGGAAGCGGGTGTTATGGCAGGAAAATCGGTTGATCGATCGCGGGTACAAGCGTTTAAGTCTCGCTTTCAACAGACGGCAAGGCGATCGAACGTTACAGATGGCTCTGTTTCAAAGGTAGCTGTGAAGCAAGTGCCCACGGTGGCAGAAACTAACGCTAGTGGAAGGATGAGTGGCGATCGCGTTCAGAATGGGTCTAACACCATCATGCCGCTGCGTCATAGTCGTTTGTCTGCTCAGATCACACGAGGCTTACGGTTTTTGGCGGCACCGTTGGTTTGGTTCTGTCTCCTGGCATTTTGTGGCGGTACGGGTGTGGCAGCGTTTCTCTGGCTGACAACACTGCCGCCTGTAGCCAACTGCCAGAAGCTGCTCCCTTCTTCTGCCGATACCGACAAACTTTACTGCGCTGAGCAAACAGCTCGATCGGGCAAGGTCGAATCGCTGCTGGCAGGGCTGACGCTGGTCAAACATTGGTCGCCTGACCATCCCCTCTACATTCGTGCGAACCGGGCTATTAAGGAATGGTCGAAATCCCTTTTAACGATCGCCCAGATCAAAGCAGATCAGGGTGATTTGACAGGCGCGATCGCTCTGGCAAAAAAGATTCCGGCTAACAGTCCAATTCATGCCGAGGTGCAGACGGTACTGCTGGCTTGGCAAAAAGGTGCCAATCGTGGACAGGCGATCGATGCCGTGATCCAAACCGCTCTGAAGCAACAAGACTGGCAGACGGCGGCAACGAAAATTCAGGCGCTTGCAAGTCTAGATGATAAGTACGCGCAGCAAAACCTCAGTCGTTTACGGCAGCAGTTGGTCGCCGAACGTGCCGCTCGTCAAACGCTTCAGCAGGCGCGTCAGGTGGCGGAGAGTGCCCCTGAAAATGTAGTTATGATCGGACGTGCGATCGCGCTGGCGGAGCAGGTTGGTGCCCGTACCTATGCCCATATTGAGGCACAGAACGATGTGCAAACCTGGGGGCAATTGCTGCTCAATCGTCTGACGGCGCAGTTAGGGCAAGCTGATCTGGCTGGCGCGATCGCGACTGCTCAGGGACTGCCACTCAGTCTGCCGTTACCAGCAGTAGTCCGCGATTTGGTGTGGTTCAGTCGTGCCCAACCGCTCGCCGCCAACCGTCTGCTAAACAAATCGGTAGAGGAGCAGTTTGGACAACTCTGGGTCGCCCTGGCGCAGGTACGACAAATTCGGGCAGATAGCCCCCTTTATCCACCAGCAAAACCGCTCCTTTCCCGACTAGAGCAGCAGTCGCAGGATTTAATTCAGATCAAAATGGCAACATCTGTCGCCAAACTCAAGCAGATTTCAACGCTTCAGGGAGCGATCGCCCTGATGCAAGCCGTAACGCCCGATCGTCCTCAGCGGCTCTATGCTCAAACGCTGATTGCTCAATGGCGCAAAGAAATTCAGCAGCTTGAAGACCGCCCGTATCTCATGCAGGCAAGGCAGTTGGCAGCAACAGGCACGCCTCCCAAGCTGACTGCCGCGATCGCTCAGGCACGGCAAATTGCCCCTGGTCGAGCACTACGGCTGGAGGCTCAAAGCGCGATCGCCAAGTGGACACGCCAGATCCAAACCATTGAAGATCAACCGTTGCTGAACCGGGCACAGGCGCTTGCCAAAGAGAAAAAGCTGAAAGAAGCCATTCAAACAGCGACCAAAATTCGTGCGGGTCGGGCACTATACAAAGATGCTCAAGCCTCAATTGGCACCTGGACTGCCCAAATTCAACTTGCCGAAGACCAGTCGTTACTTGATGAAGCCAGAGCGCTGGCAGACCGGGGTAGGCTCACTGCTGCGATCGACCTTGCATCTAGAATCGGTTTGGCACGATCGCTGTATGGTGAAGCTCAACAAGCGATCGATCGCTGGTCTGCCCAACGCGATCAGCGCCTGAAATCCCGCCGCTCTTCACCTCGCTATGAACAGCCGTCTAGCCCAGAACCCTACAGACCAGAACTTTATACACCAGAGCCAGAACCCGCTTATGTGCCTCCAGTGAATGCACCGACGCTATCACCGGAATTGCCGCCGCCTTAAGGTAGGGAGTAGGGAGTGGGGAGTGGGGAGTAGGGAGTAGGGAGTAGGGAGTTGAGGGGGTAAGTGGATGGGAAGATGAGGAGATGAGAGGGGGGAGCAGAGGGAGTAAGGGAGGCAGGGGAAGCAGGGGAGCAAGGGGGGCAGAAGGAGTAGAGGGAGCAAGGGGGAGATGTTTTTTGACCGCTGACCGCTGACCGCTGACCGCTGACCGCTGACCGCTAACTGCTGACCGCCGACTTCCGCCCTTTGCCTTTTACCTTGTATCTTGTCAGGATGAACTCATGTCAGCTTAGATCGATCGGAGGATTGCATGAGCCATTCACGTGAGACACGTCTGCACGATCGAGTCCTCAAAGTCATGCTGATTGAGGATGATCCAGTGTTTCGCCTGGGTTTGGTTGCGTGCCTGGAACCGCTTGCCGACTTGCAGGTTGTCGTGCAGGCTGATGCGACTGATAAAGCGCTACAACTGCTGTGGGAACTGTGCGCCTCAAGGGACACGATCGCCAATCAACCAAACGCCAATCAACCAAACGCCAATCAACCAAACGCCAAGGGCAATGAGAGGGCGGCACGATCGCTTGATTTAATCATTCTCAACCTGGATCTGGGTCAAGCGTCTAGTCAAGGGGTTGGGTTAGCGCTCTGCCAGCAGTTAAGAACACAATTTCCCCAATTTCCCCTGCTGCTGTTGGGGTCTACGTTAGAATTAACGCGACTAGCAGCGGCGTTTCAGTTGGGTGCAGGTGGCTACTGTCTAAAAGGAACGGGCGTGACGGAACTGGTGACGGCGATGCGCCAGGTTGCCTCTGGGCAGCCGTATTGGGCAGAAGGCATTCAGGCAATGAGTCAACTAACCCGACGATCGACTGCTGACGCTACCTCAGTGAGAATCTTGCCAAATGAAACAGTTTTGACACGATCCAACCAACGCTGGCTGACATGGCGACGGAAACTACGGCGGTCTGGAGTGGGGCAAATTGAGCAGGCGATCGCTGAATTAGAGATTGAACTGCAAGCCGATCGGTCAGTCCTCGATCGGTTAATTTTGGCAGGACAACGCCGCGAACTCTATACAGCTCGTTGGCTGGTCAATCGCTTGCTACCCGCTTCAGATGTGCTAGAGCAAATTGAAACAAGACAGACACTGAATGTTGATCGTCAAGCAACGCCGTCGCTTGCGGCTGAAGCAGCTTCAGAGGCAACCTCAAACAAGAGTCCATCTGCGTTAACAGAGACGATCGCGGACAGCATTCAATCGCCACAATCGGCGCTTTTTCAGATAACGTTCACTAAACTGCAAGGGAATCTGCAAAACCTCACCGCAACTGCACTCGAAATCGACATCTTAAAGGATGCAAAAAAGCGAGAACTGCTGCATATTGTGCTGCGAAACCTGCAAGACATTTTGGCTGCGTTGCGATCGCACCTGTTACCCGATCAGTTTGAAACGAAACGTAGCGCGATTTTACACGATCTATGGCAGGCAAGCGTCACAGATTTTTTTGGTAAATACTATACAGTGCAGGTTGATACGCAGCCGATCGAGGTTGTCGCTGTTTTGCTGCAAGATGTAGCGATTGTCGAGGCAGAAATGCTTGCTAAAATTCCGTTGTTTCCAGAATTTTTGTCTCATTTGCTTTTTCAAACACCATTAACGATTGAAGAGGCTACCTATGCAGTTGGCACCGTGGAAGCTAGAACACGAATAGAATTGCTGCTACAAAATGTGATGATTCAGATAGCGAATGCAGTCATGCAGCCCCTACTCAATCGGTTTGGTAGCGTCACTGCTATCAAACAAACGTTTTACGATAAACGGTTGCTTTCCAACCGTGAAATTGAGCGTTTTCGCAACGATTTGTCCTGGAAATATCGCACTCAGCGCGTGTTTGCAGAACCCACCGCCATTTTTGAAAGCCACTATAGTTTGCTGACTCTCACGGAAAATGGCATCAGCAAAACAACTATTTATGCGCCTCGCAACGATGAGCTAACTGAACTATCTGGGCTGCCGTTTCTGGTGACATTGATACTCGAAGCGCGCGATGCGATCGTCCCTCGTGTCCGCACCGCCGTTTCGTTCTTGGGCAGGGGCATTGTTTACGTGCTAACAGAAATCATTGGTCGCGGTATTGGTCTCATTGGTCGCGGCGTTATCAAAGGGGTTGGCAATGCCTTACAGGATACGAAACCGAAGCGAAGCGAACGCTGGCGTTAGTTGAGTACCCTAAGAGGACGTTTTAAAAGTCCAGATGCTTGTAGCTCTGGCGACTGAAGTCGCGGCTACACGCACAAAACCTGCCTACGCAGGTTCCAAAACCCTCGTGCTGAGGTAGTCCGCGCAGGCGGACTTTGTTGATGTAGTCGCGGTTTTAACCGCCAGACACTTTTCAAACAGCCTCTAAGAGGATAGTTTAAAGCTATGGCGCGGAAGGCTTGTGAAGCAATAGCAACAGAGCTTAAGTTAATCGCTCCAGTCAAGCAATCCACCTATCTGAGGGCAATGAGTAGTAGTCGATCACTTTAACTTGATACCGCTCAACTTTATGAATGTCTAGCGTTTAGATTCACTTCTAGCAACGATCGAGTAGCTGACCGCTGACCGCTATCCCAAAGTAAGCAGCTATTGTCTAATCAACCCCTACTCTGCGCCTTCGATCGGTGCAAAACCCTGACGCTGGATGTTTTCGGTGACAACACGGGGTTCCAGAAATTGCAGCAGGTAATCGGGTCCGCCTGCTTTGGAGCCAACACCGGAGAGCTTAAAGCCACCAAAGGGTTGACGCGCCACGATCGCCCCCGTAATGCCCCGATTGATATATAAATTGCCCACTTCAAAATCGCTACGTGCCTGCTCAATGTGTGACGGGGTGCGGGAGTAGAGTCCGCCAGTCAACGCGAATTGAGTACCGTTAGCAAGCTCTAGTGCCTCAGTAAAGGTTTTTGCCCGCATGACTGCCAGCACAGGACCAAAAATTTCTTCACGGGCGATCGTGGCGGTGGGTGGCACATCATGAAAGATCACGGGACCCACGAAGTAGCCGCCGCCCGGTGAAGGCATTTCTAAGGCGAGTTCACACTCCTGTCGTCCTTTTTCGATGTACTCCAGAATGCGATCGCGGGCAGCGGCATCAATGACGGGACCGACACGAGTGCTGGGGTGATCGGCGCGTCCCAGGTTGAGCGATCGGGTTGCTTCGACTAACCGCTGCAAGAACAGGTCGTAGATTGGCTCCAGCACGATCGCCCGTGAACAGGCAGAACATTTCTGACCGCTGTAACCAAAGGCAGACTGCACTACACCCTGTACTGCCTGATCCAAGTCGGCGCTTTCATCCACGATGATGGCGTTTTTGCCACCCATTTCTGCGACGACGCGCTTCAGATGCTTCTGTCCGGGTTGCAGGATTGCCGCATCGGCATAAATGCGACAGCCCACTTCCTGAGAACCTGTGAACGTAATCATATTGGTGTGTGGATGCTTAACCAGATGTGCTCCCACTGTGGAACCCTTACCGGGAACGTACTGGAACACGCCCTTCGGAATGCCCGCTTCAACCAAAATTTCGGTCAGCTTGGCGATGATTACGCTCGACGTTTCAGCAGGTTTCAGCAACACACAGTTACCCGCCACCAGTGCCGCAACCGTCATTCCGGTTGGGATCGCCAGCGGAAAGTTCCAGGGTGAAATGACGACGACAATGCCCAACGGTTGATAGTGGTAGCGATTGGTTTCACCCGGAAAATCGTAGGCAACACCTGCATCGAGCCGCTCCATTTCATCGGCATAGTAGCGGCAGAAATCGATCGCCTCTGACACTTCACCATTCGCCTCATTCAACGGCTTGCCTGTCTCAAACACCATCCAGGCAGCGAGTTCATCACGGCGCTGCGTTATCAGGTCGGCAGCGGTATACAAAATGGCGGCTCGTTTCGTTGGGGGCGTACGCTTCCAATCCAGAAAGGCGGTTTTGGCAGACTCCATCGCACGATCGGCTTGCTCAACGCTAATCTGCCCAACCTGTCCCACCGTTTCGCTAAAGTTCGACGGGTTCAGCGAATTAATGTGTACCTCAGTCGCCACATACTCACCATCAATCAGCGGTTGATAGGTTTTGCCAAGCTGTTGCCGTACAGTTTCGATCGCTTCTAAGGCACGATCGCGCTGTTCAACATTGGCATAGTCAGAGTCCGGAGCATTTTGAAAGGGGTGTGGGGTGTGGGGTGTGGGGTGTGGAGTCGCTTGATTCTGTCTTCTGCCTTCTGCCTCCTGCCCTCTGCCTTCTCCCTCCTGACTCCCTGGAACTGCTAACAATTCTTCGATCGGTCGCTCTTCCAGATTTTGGCGTAAAAACGAGCTATTAGCAGTATTCTCCAGCAGGCGACGAATGAGGTAAGACATACCCGGAATGAGTTCACCATAGGGACAGTAGACTCGCACACGGTAGCCTTTATCGACGATCGCTTTTGCCAGCTTATCCGCCATGCCATACAGCACCTGGAGTTCAAAGCGACGGGGCGGAATTTGGAGCGTTTCAGCGATCGCGATCGCGTATGCCTGAGAGCGAACGTTGTGGCTACCGATCGCGCCGTAGAGATGCTCGTGGTTCTCTAGCAACAGGCGCGTCATCGTTTCAAAGTTCGCGTCAGTCGAAGCTTTATCGTTGAAAACAGGCTGCTGCCAATCTTTTTGCGCGGCTTTGATCGTTTCTTGATCCCAGTAGGCACCTTTCACTAGACGGGCGGTGAGAGGCGTACCGCGCTGTTTTGCCCAAGCGATCAATTCGGTCAAGTCGCGCTCGCTGTCGCGCAGATATGCCTGTAGCGTTACACCCACATCGGTACGGGTACGAAACTCGTCTTCTAGCAGCAGATCTTTCAAGATCGCCAGCGTTGAGTCTTTGTAGGTGTATTGCTCCATATCAAAGTGGACAGCCGCACCAAGTTCTTTCGCCCGACGCAGCAGCAGTCGGATGGAGTGGCTGACTCGATCGCGACTGCCCTCAACGTCCAAGGGATCAAATTGAGAATAGAAGGCAGTGAGTTTGACAGAAACTTGCGCTTTGGACAATGCTTCACCGTCTGCCTGATCAATCTGTGGCACCTTTGACCAGTTTTTGGCAGCAGTGGTGAGTTGCGCCATCAATTCCAGGTAGCGATCGAAATACGATTGCGCTTCAGCCTCGGTGATGACTGCTTCGCCCAACAGGTCAACGGTGAAGGTCATTTTGTCCTTGCGCAGACGCTCGATCGTCTTCAGCACTTGCTGAATGGTTTCACCTGCAATGTACTTATGTGCCAGCGTTTCAACAGCAGTAGAAATAGTCGTTGCCGCCAACTGTCCGGGTACAGAATCGGGGTTGGCGAAATTGAGCATTCCTTTCAAAGCACTGGGTAGCTCGACGGTCGCATCACCCAGATATTCCTGAAGATGACGGGCAATTTCGGGTTTGCTGCGGAGTGAGGGCAGGCAGTCGATGAAGCGAAACAACTGCACCCGCAAGCCTGGATTGCCCATCGTCCAGGCAAGTAGCTTGTCATCCCAGCGCATCTGGTCGCGCATTTGAGCAAAGAACGAGCGATTTTCGCGGGTAGCGCTGAGAAGCTGACGGGCGATCGCCTGAGTTTGGGCTTCGTAGAGATTGGCAGACACTTGTGCGACCACAGCCGTTGGCTCCTAGTTAAATGCAGGCGATCGTTCCGTGCGACCGAATGCTGCAAACGGTCTAGCGGCGAGAGGATTCAGCCTATAGAACTTGTCTATTCTAGCGTCGATCGCCCCTGCCCAAGCGGGATGGAGTCTGGATTGAACACTTAGAGCTTGCTAAACAATAACTGCACACTTTTGGATCAGCGATCAGCGATCAGCTATCAGTTTTTCGCTGACGGCTAACAGCTACAGACCATGCTGTTAGTTCTGTACAACTCCTTACTCACTGTTACTAACTGTCACAACACCGTGAACAGCGCGTTAACGTGATGGGTCTGTAAAAATTGAGTGGCTTCTGTGGCTGGCAGTGGGCGGCTGAACAGGTAGCCCTGCATCTCCTCACAGTGACGCGATCGCAAGTAGTCCATCTGTACCTGTGTTTCAACGCCTTCAGCAACGACGTTCAGGTTGAGTCCGCGTCCCAGGGCAATGACTGCGTTGACGATCGCAGCATCATGCGGGTCGATCGTCAATTCGCTGATGAACGATTGGTCAATCTTAATCGTGTTTAATGGAAAATGCTTTAGGTAGCCCAACGACGAGTAGCCCGTGCCAAAGTCATCCAGAGAAATATGGACACCCAGCGCCTGCAACTCTTTGAGCAGTGACGTGGTGGACAGCACATTTTGCATTGCTACGGTTTCGGTAATCTCCAGCTCCAGGTAGTAAGGATCGAGTTGAGTTTCTGCCAGCAACTGGGCAACCGTTGTAACCAGACGAGACTGCTGAAACTGCCGCGCTGAAAGGTTTACTCCAATCCGCAGTGGTGGTAATCCGGCATTCTGCCACGCTTTGTTTTGAGCACAGGCAGTGCGTAATACCCATTCGCCAATGGACACAATCAGACCGTTTTCTTCTGCCAGAGGAATGAAGATAGACGGTGCGATCGCCCCCAGTATAGGGTGCTGCCAGCGGATCAGTGCCTCCATCGCCGTCACGCGCCCACTGTTAAGGTTAATCTGCGGCTGGTAGTACAGCACAAACTCATTGCGCTCCAGCGCCTGGTGCAGGCTACTCTCAAGCGCTAGCAATGCCGATGCGTGTGAGTTGATAGCGGGGGTGTAAAGTTGATAACCGTTACGTCCTTCCTCTTTAACGCGGTACAGAGCCGCATCAGCATTTTTGAGCAAGGTCTGGGCATCGTCGCCATCGTGGGGATAAAGGGCAATGCCAATGCTGCTGCTGATATAGAGTTCGTGTGTTTCGAGATAGAAAGCGGGCTTTAGCGCTTCGCCAAGGCGTTGAGCCGCTTTAGCCGCATCTTCAGCATTGCTGATTTGAGGCAACAAGAGGGTAAATTCGTCTCCACCCCAACGGGCGATCGTGTCGCCTTCTCGCAGACACTCGGCTAAGCGTGTGGCAACGGCTTGCAGAAGTTGATCGCCGATCGCGTGCCCCAAGGTGTCGTTAATAGTTTTGAAGCGATCGAGATCGAGAAACATCACAGCCAACATCGTTTCGTTGCGATGCGCGTTTGCCAGTGCCAGGGGTAGGCGATCGTTAAACAACATCCGATTGGGTAAGCCTGTCAACAGGTCATGAAATGCCTGATAACGAATGGTGGCTTCTGCCTGCTGGCGTTTGAGCGCTCCGCCAACGCTGGCAGCCATCGCTACTAGAATGGACTCTTCATTACCAGACCAGCGGCGTTGTGTTTTACAGTCATCGAAACCAATAAAGCCCCAAAACTGACTATCGACCAGAATCGGCACCAGCAGCACCGAAAGAATGTGATCGAGTTGCAGCGCCTGCTGTTTGGGTGCGTCAAAGTCATCCACGATCCCACCCACTGACTGCCCACTCGATAAGGCATCGTACCAGCCATCTAGCGCAGGCGTAGTATAGGGTTGGTTCTGCCAATACGGTTGCTGAAGGGTAGTTGAAATCGACTCGCGCACCCATTCGTAGCGGATGCTCGTAACACTCTCGCCTGTTTCGGGGTGAGGGTGGTTCTCGTAAATATAGACGCGATCGACTCCAGCAGCCTGTCCTAATGTTTCCAGAACTTTGGCGATCGCCGCTTCATAGTTAGTATCGGTCAACAAATAGGTCATAGCAGTGGCAACGCCTTGCAGCAGGTTATCGCGTTGCAGCAGCTCGGCTTCTGCCTGCTTGCGTGACGTGATATCTTCGACGGTGCCTTCATAACCCAATAAGCAGCCATGAGAATCACGCATGGCGCGGGCGTGTTCAGAAATCCAGATGATGCTTCCATCTTTGCGGTAGACTTGCGACTCAAAGTCTAAAACGGCATCCTGCGCCTGTAGCAGCCGACTGAACTCATCCCGTCGCTGCGGGTCAACGTAAAGCTGATGTCGAATATCGATCAGGCTGGTCGTTAATTCTTGCGGAGAGTCGTAGCCGTAGATCTTTGCCAGCATGGGGTTCGCGGTCAGGTAGCGACCGTCTGGCGTAGTTTGAAAAATGCCCTCAACGGCGTTTTCAAAAATACTGCGATATTTTTCCTCCGCTTGTTTGAGTGCGATCTCTGCCTGTTTGCGATCGGCTTCACTCCGCTTGCGATCGCTCACATCCCGACAAACGCAGAGCAAGCTGTCATCGTTTAACAGTGTAACTGAGACTTCTTCGGCAAAATTGCTGCCGTCACGCCGTTTGGCTATGACCTCTCCCTGCCAGCGTCCCTGCTGCTGCAAGGCTGGAAACACTTCACGCTCGTAACGCTGTGCTTCATCAGGAGCATAGAGGATGCGCCAGTTTTTGCCAGTTAAGGCAGCCTGGTCGTAGCCGAAGCACTGCGCGTGTGCCGGGTTCAGGTAGACAAATTCGCCGCTGGCGTTAATGACCGCAATGCCTTCGGTGCAAGCTTCGATCGCGGCAAGCTGAAGGTGAATCACTTCTTCTGCCTGACGGCGATCGGTAATATCCTCAATGGTGCCCAGGACACCGATCACTGTACCGTCAGCATCGTGAATCGGCAGGATGTTTGCTTGCGTCCAGTTTTGACCTTCCTTGGCGAGCGTATTTGCTTCAATGAGTCCCAGGAGTGGCTGCTCAGAGGCAATGACTTGACGATCTTGCTGCTGAAAGTGTGCGGCGATGGGGCGCTTGTAGGGCAGTTCGTAGTCAGTTTTGCCCAGCACACTGGCAACCGTATCAAGCTTAAGATTCTGAGCAAACTGTTTGTTGCAGCCCAGATACACTGAGTTCGTGTCTTTCCAGAAGATGGCGAGGGGAAGGTTATCGAGCAACAGTCTCAGGAAGCCTTCTTTTTCGCGCAGAGACTTTTCGGCTTGCTTTAGTTCTGTAATGTCGGTAATAAAGCCTTCAATGCCAAGTACGGCACCGTTTGAGTCGTAGAGTCCATGTCCTTTCTCCCATAGCCATTTTTCCGGTCCGGCTTTGGTGTAGATACGGTACTCAACGACATACGGCTCTTGACGGGCGATCGCCTGCTCAATGCTGCTGAGAAGAGAGGGTAAATCGTCGGGATGGCAAATATCGTTGTAGGAACGCTGTCGTTGGCTGCCAGCAAGCTCTTCATTGCGATAGCCAGTGATAGCCAAACAGCCTTCGCTGAGGTAGAGCATGGTCCATTCTGGGTCGCTACCGCCCATGAACACAATCCCTGGTAGTGAGTTAATCAACCGACGTAGCCGCTGCTGGTTCTGCTCCACCGTTACTTCGGCTTGCTTATGCTGAATGACGGTGCCTAGCTGTGTCGACACATTGCAGACAATTTGTACGTACGCTTCATCTTCAAAACGTGGTGTTGCCAGGAAAAAGACAATCGTCGCCAGAACCTCACCCTTTGCCAAGATGGGCACTGCCAGCGCCGCTTTCAATTGAGCCGCTTGAGCAAGGCGTGCCCTTAAAAAATCGCGGTCAGACGATCGGCTAATATCAGGAATCCATTCTGGTTGTTTGGTGAGCCACACGCGTCCCGGCAACCCCTCACCGCAGGCAAACACTACGTTTTCGCTGGCGGCTCTGAAGGCTTGCAGTTCATCTTTACTGTCATACCAGGCGCGACTGTATTCCAGCTGAGTCTTGGCAGTGTTGGGCACCCAGGCTTCAGCAAACACCCAGTTTAGGCTCTGGCAAACCTGCTGCAACGCCAAGCTTAACGCACGATCAAACGTTTGCGATCCCACGATCGCATCGGTAATCTCTTGCAAAAGGCACACTTCTGCTTGCGATCGCTCACATGCCGCTGCGCTTTGCTCTAAATCGGCGATGTTAAACGTAGTGCTACCTGGTTCAGTCTTTGACATCAGCAGTGTAAAAGCTCGGCTTCAGCGATGGTACTGACTACAGCAGCATGAGCGGTAGACAAATGATGCACTACGTTAACCTGGCTATCAGTGATATATATCACCTTGCCTAGCGTGAATATACGGATCTAAGTTAACCAAACTCAATCTCAGCATGTCAGGTTCTTTGCTTGACTCAGCTAGAGCGAGGTGCCGCTTCAGCGATCGGACATACAGTTGGAAACAACG
Organism: Tildeniella sp.; assembly: GCF_059505325.1. NCBI lineage: Bacteria > Bacillati > Cyanobacteriota > Cyanophyceae > Oculatellales > Oculatellaceae > Tildeniella > Tildeniella sp. The sequence continues at coordinate 40,710 of NZ_JCACKI010000019.1, read as the reverse complement.
ACTGACATAGCTGATTTAGCTGAAAACGCACCCTGCTACTGATAAAACTGGACATCTTTCCGTAGGCAAAAGGAAAAGCGTGGGAAGTCTCTTTATTTGTTCTAGTGTAAGCCTTAACCTTACTTTGCAGCGAGGTCTAGTTTTAGTCGCTAACAACATACACAAAGGAGCGACATCAAGCCTCTGTGCAGCTTTAAGCGACAAAAGGGGCAAACAGTCGTTTACTTCTGGCGGCAGTGAGATGGGCTGCGACAGCGTTGTTCTCTCTAGAGTCCCCAGTTTTAGCCGCCAACGAACTCAAAGAGCACGATCGGCGATCGCATGCATGACCACTGCATTGACTGCTACTGTAACCGACGTTCCAATCTTGTCTGTTGTCTGTAGTACTCCTGCGAGGCGGCATCGTACTGTAGGATGTCTAGGCGAAACGTGGCACACGCAACCCGCGCTGGTCTTAACCGTCTCAACCAACCCGAAAGGAGGAGTTAGCATGTACATTGAGGAAATTATTGCAAGCGAAGTGCTGGACTCACGCGGCAATCCTACGGTCGAAGCACGCGTGGTGCTGGAGGATGGCACAGAGGGATCGGCGATCGTCCCTTCAGGTGCATCAACGGGTGAGAAAGAAGCGGTCGAACTGCGCGATGGTGACCCGAAACGCTACGGCGGGAAGGGCGTGCTCCAGGCGGTTGAGAACGCGAATCACAAACTTGCGCCTGAACTGGTTGGCATGGTCGTCACTGATCAACGGGCGATCGACCTTGCCATGATTGAGCTAGATGGCACACCCAACAAAGCGGCAATGGGCGCAAATGCCATCCTTGCGATCTCGCTAGCGGTTGCCAGGGCTGCTGCAAACTACCAACAGTTGCCGCTCTACCGTTACCTGGGCGGCATCAATGCGTCGCTGCTGCCTGTTCCCTGCATGAACGTCATTAACGGTGGCGGTCACGCCGATAACACAGTGGACTTTCAGGAGTTTATGATTGCGCCTCACAACGCGCCTTCGTTTACCGAAGCGATTCGCATGGGCATGGAAACATTCCACGCACTTAAGTCGATCCTCAACAAAAAAGGTTTGAGTACAGGTGTGGGCGATGAAGGTGGTTTTGCTCCTAACCTCCAATCCAACGTAGAAGCGGTAGAAGTCATTTTAGAAGCGATCGAGAAGGCAGGCTACAAGCCCGGTGATGACATTTCTATCTGTCTTGATCCTGCGACGAGCGAAATGTGGAAAGACGGCAAGTACGTCTTCTTCAAATCCGATCAATCCACCAAAACGTCTGAAGAAATGGTGGACTTGTGGGCATCCTGGGCACGGCAGTACCCGATCGTCTCCCTCGAAGACGGCATGGGCGAAAACGACTGGCAAGGCTGGAAGCTGTTAACAGACACGATCGGCGATACTGTTGAACTCGTCGGCGATGACCTGTTTTGCACCAACACCAAAATTCTTGCTGAAGGCATTGAGGCGGGTGTGGCTAACTCGGTGCTGATTAAAGTGAATCAGATTGGTACGCTGACTGAAACCCTGGACACGATCGAACTGGCGGGCAAAAACAACTACAAGTACTTCGTGTCCCATCGCTCCGGTGAGTCAGAAGATACGACGATCGCAGATCTGGCGGTTGCCACCAGCGCTGGTCAAATCAAAACAGGCTCTGGCTGCCGGGGCGAACGGGTTGCCAAATTTAACCAACTGCTCCGCATTGAACGCCAGTTGGGTAAGTCGGCACGGTTCGCAGGTAAAGCGGCGTTTAAGTAAAGTACGGTGTTTCGGATCGGTTGTCTTTGCAGAGACGTGAGGAAACTGCGGGAAAAACAAACGGCGTTGCTGAGTGCAAGGCAGTCAACTCAACATGCAAAACGTTTCTCCTTCACGGTACTTTTATGACACTGTTGAGTTGAGCAGGTTAGAATCCTGACGAAATCGATCGCAAAGCTCATGAAATTTTTCTTCCGCACAGTCGCGGCTGTCAGCGTCGCCGTTTTGTTGAGCGGAAAGTCTTCTGCCTTATCAGCAGCGGCGTTTCGGTCACAAACGCATCTCGATCGTTTGCAAATGCAGACTGACGTATCGTTGTCTCAGCAGGTGATTTCAGTTTTACCTCAAGAGACTCGACGCATCAGTCAAGTGGACAGCAAACCTGATCTTTTGCTTCTATCTAAAGTCATCACAGGGTTTCTCAAGAGTGACGACTATCAAACGCAGTCCACGATGAATGTGAATGCCGTCATTGGTAATACAACCGTCACGTCCGATGCTCAAATACAGACAACCGCTCAATTTCCCAATAAATTTCGGACAGAGGTTTTATTCGCTAAACCAGGAACAAAGACGCAAATTAAAACGCTGATTGTTTCTGATGGCAAGCTGGTGTGGGTGTACCGCGCCGATTTAAAGCAGTATGCCATTTTCAATTATGAGAAATTTGACCAGTTAGAGGATAGCTACTGGATTGGTTTTGCCACAACGATGTTTGCCCAAACGCCGCTAGAGGTAAAAACCGCCGTAGCGAAAGGTGCCTTGTCTGATACGAATCTATTGCAGGAAATTGGCTTAGCGCTGAGCGACTTAAAGGGAGGTACTCGCACCGTTGATAGCCAAACGTTCTACGCCTATGAATACAACGCCGCGAAACAAGGCTTTCTCATGAGTGCCTTTATAGAACCTGATTCTGCTGTACTCAAGCAGTTGCGGATTGTTGGAAAGTATCTAGACTCCGATATTTCAATGGTCGAACGCATTCTGAGCCGCGTTGCGATCGCGCCTGTCAGCACTAACACATTTACCTTTACACCACCAAAGGGCACAAAGAAAGTAAAGGCTTTGGTGCTAGGACCGTTGTAGAAAGAAGGCAGGAGGCAGAAAGCAGAAAAAGCTAATAGCTGATAGCTGATAGCTGATAGCTGATAGCTGACCGCTATCTAAAGGTTGTCGATCGCGACAGGTTCCACATCATCCGCCATCGCAAACCCAAACACTCTGGAGTAAAAGTAGAATTCTCCATCCAATGTGCGTTTGATGTTTTCGGCTTTGCGAAAACCGTGCTGTTCGCCTGCAAAAAGCACATAGGCAACGGGGAGCTTTTTGGCACGAAGGGCATTGACCATCATTTCTGCTTGATTGGGCGGCACAATTTTGTCTTCGTCGCCCTGAAAGAAAATGACGGGACAGGCTAGGCGATCGGTCGCATAAATGGGCGATCGCTCTTGATACAGCGCTTCGGCTTCAGGATAAGGACCAATCAAACCGTCCAGATAACGGGACTCAAATTTGTGGGTGTCTTGTGCCAGCGCTGCCAGATCGCTTACGCCGTAGAAACTTGCCCCTGCTTTGAAGACTTTGCGAAAGGTCAGCGCTGCCAGGGTTGTGTAGCCGCCTGCACTACCACCGTCGATGACAAGGCGATCGCCATCCACCGCCCCAGACTTTGCCAAATAACTGGCACCATTGGCGCAATCATCGACATCCACAATGCCCCACTGCCCTTTCAGGCGTTCACGGTAGGCGCGTCCGTAACCTGTACTACCGCCATAGTTAACATCTAAAACGGCAAAGCCACGACTCGTCCAGTACTGAATTTTGAGGTTGAAAACGGTTGAAGTCGAGCCAGTCGGACCACCATGACTTTTGACTAACAGGGGCGGGCGTTCATTACTTGAAGCGGCGTAGTCTTGATTTTTAGGTGGATAGAAAAAGCCATACGCCGTCAAGCCGTTTTCAGTTGGGAAGGCGATCGACTGTGGCACCGACAGATAGCCAGGATCGATCGTCAACGTGCTGGAGCGTTGCAAGACCTCAAGCGTCTGCGTTGTCAGGTCTAGCTGCACGATTGCCCCTGGTTCTGTTGCCGAACCTGCATTAAACAACACGCGTTCGGGTGCAACGTGAATGCCGCCAATTTCGGTATAGGGCGTTTCGATTAACTCCAGTTGCTTGGTTTGCGTATCGAGACGGGCGAGGTAAGAAAGCCCTTCTTTGCTGTAAGTGCAAATCAGATGCTGCGCCGATTCAAACCCATAGTTTGAAATGCCAAAGACCCAATGCGGCGAGCCAAATTCGGCTGCCATCGGGCAAAGCGGCTCAATGTCTCCTTGCCAGCGGTAAAGATTCCACCAGCCAGAGCGATCGCTCACAAAGTACAGCACCCCATCCGGCGACCACTGCGGTTCCAATACCGACTCGTTAATGCCGCCTGCAATCTTCTGTGGTGCTTCTAGCACATTAGCTGCGACCGTTGCGATCCATAGCTCGGTGCCATCCCACGGCATATTCGGATGATTCCAGCTTAGCCACGCCAGTTGGGAACCGTCTGGACTGAGGCGCGGTGACGAGTAGAAGTCACTGCCAGAAACGAGTACTTGCTGTTCAGTGCTGCCATCAAGACTGATGCTAGCGATCGTATTCACCGCTTCGCCATCGCCACTATGGTCTTCCCGCACGCAGATTAACCGCTGCCGTTGTACGTCAACCACACCGTCGGCGTAGCGCAAAGCGGCTTCGGGTGTAATTGCCACTGGCTCTGCATCAGCATCCTGGCGATAGAGCCGTTGATCTGCAAAATGAGAAAAGTAGACAGTGCCTTGATGCACCAGGTAAGAGCCACCACCGTACTCATGCACCCGCGTCCTGACGTTGAACGGTTTGGGCGTGATGTCTGTCATTTTGCCATCAGGAGTTCGACGTACAAGCACATTACGACCCGCTTCGGTTGGGCGCAGTTCAGTCCAGTACACAGACTCGCCATCCAGCCGAACGCCACCCAGCCCGATCGTGCCAGCCACAATCAAATCAGAAGAGATGGGAGATTTCCAGGAGCCGTAAGATGCAGTGAGAGATTCAACCATGAGTTTGGAGTAATTTTGAGTTAGTTTAGCTTTCAGTTATCAGCTTTCAGCCATCAGCTTTCAGCTTTCAGCCATCAGCTTTCAGCCATCAGCTTTCAGCCATCAGCTTTCAGCCATCAGCTTTCAGCCATCAGCTCTCAGCCATCAGCTTTCAGCCATCAGCCTTGCTTTTTGTAAGATCATGAACAATGGCACTAAAAATGTCATCGATCGCCTGCTTTGCAACATGAAACTCAGGCACGTTCCACGATGGCGGCGTTGCTTTCTCTAGCTCAGCAGCGTTGAGATACACATGATAACGAACTTCAATCTGAAGCGCTTCAACACCTGGCATCTGACCATAGTGACCCGTAATGTAGCCACCATTAAAAACTTTGTTTCTCACAACTTGATAATTTTTGCGGCGGAACTGGGTTTCTACAGAGGCAATTAAGCGTTCCGAGCATGTTTTACCGTTGCGATCGCCCAAACAAACCGCTTCAGTAATGGGACCAAAAAAGCTGTGTAAATCCAAAAGATACACCTTACCGAAAACAGCAACCTGTTTTTTGAGAAGTTCGGTTAGCTTTTGATGATAGGGAACGTAGAAGTTTTCAACGCGTTCTTGTAACTGTTCTAAGCTTGGAGCCGTTGCGTAAATCGGTTTTCCAAAGGCAGTTTGTGCTGGTATGACCGATGCCCAAAAACTACCAAAAATGGGTTCTTGTAATTGCCGATTAAGGTCAACAACATAGCGACTGTGGGTTGCCTGCAATACTGTAATGCCCAAGGCAGGCAGCGATCGATATAGTTGATCAAGATGCCAATCGGTGTTAGGTAATGATTCCAATTGCGCGGGTAGAAACTGTGCCGCGATCGCATCAGGAACCAACAGACCGCTATGGGGAAGATTGGCGACGATCGGCACTGTCTGCCCTTGCGGTGTATGCAAAAGAAATGGTTCCATCGGTTACGCAATCTACTCTAATGTCTAGCGTAACGCACTCGCTTCTCCATGTTCATCACTGAGCATTGGTGAGCTATTCTACGATCGTGGTTGCTTTTTGTTTGCGAAAAACAGCCGTTTTCTTTAAGAAATTTAACTGCCCTGGCTCAGTTTGAAGGGCAGATTTAAACAACTTCAGCGCCGTTAAGCGAACGGTTAGTTTACGCTTTAAATGATAACGGACTGAGTGCGTTATTGATGGGCAGCGATTGTGGGAGCGATCGCAGACCACAACTTTAGGTGTAATTTTGTAGTATTTGCATTTCGGCGATCAATCTGATTGGTGCAGCCTTCTTTAAATAGCCATTATAAACGGTCGATAACATCATGCATACTGCTATAGCCTCTGCTCTGACCCAAACAAGCGTTTGCTTACTGGCACCGCTGTCCGGCTATCTCCTTGCGATCGATCGCGTCCCTGATCCTGTATTTGCCCAAAAAATAGTAGGCGATGGCATTGCCATTGACCCCACCAGTCAAAGCCTTCAGGCACCGTGCGATGGAGAAATCATTCAGCTCCATCCCTCGCACCATGCGGTCTCAATAAGAACCGCCGAAGGCTTAGAAATTCTCATGCACATTGGGCTGGATACGGTTGAGTTGCGGGGCAACGGATTCACACCGCAGGTCAAAGTGGGCGATCGGGTAAAAGCGGGTGATGTGCTGATTGATTTTGATGCCGATTACATTGCGCTGCACGCGAAAAGTTTGCTGACGGAAATTGTGATTACGAATGTCGATCGCGTTGGCAGCCTGTCTTGCCGCTCTGGGTCAGTCGCTGTGGGAAAAGATACAGTCTTGGAAGTCACCCTCGCTGAAGGGGTGGACGCTGCGGTCGCAACCCCAGTCGGTGAGCAAGTGACATCAGAGCCGATCGTCATCCCCAACCCAGTGGGACTGCACGCTCGACCCGCTGCCGTTTTAGCGAATCTTGCCAAAAACTATCAAGCCAAGATTCAATTGCATCGCGGCAAGGACAGTGCTAATGTCCGCAGCGTGATTGCGCTCATGAGTCTGCAAGTAGGACACGACAAGACAGTGACGCTAACCGCGAGCTGATGCCAACGCTGCCGTTTTAGCGTTGACGGACGCGATCGTCGGTGGCTTAGGAGAGGATGTCTCGGTTCCCGCTGCCGTATCTGAGAAGCGGGAGCAATCGCAGCAACGTCTGCCGCCACCTCCTCGCTCTACCGACGCGAACCTACTGTTGGGTGTTTCGGCTTCTCCCGGTCTCGCTGTTGGTCAAACCTATCGCGTGCGCGAACAGGCGTTGGAGCTTGTGGAAACGGCTCAGAATCCGGCTGAGGAGAAACAGCAGCTTGATGGCGCGATCGCCCAGGCATCGCTAGAGATAGACGCAGTACGAGCCAAAGTCGAACGTCAGGGCAAGCCAGACAAAGCCGCTATCTTTGCGGCTCACCGTGAACTATTGGCAGCTCCAGAATGACTGGATGTCGCACACAGCAACATTGATCAGGGTAAGAGCGCAGCCTACGCCTGGAAGCAAGCGTTTACTTTGCAAGCAGAACAGCTTGCCCAGTTGCCAAATGAACTGTTTGCCCAGCGTGCCAATGACCTGCGTGATGTCGGACAGCGCGTGCTGCGTCTGCTTATAGGAGCCAGCACCGTTACAGCAACCTATCCACCCAATACGATTCTGCTGGCGGAGGACTTTATGCCCTCGGATATGACAACCCTCGATCGAGAGACTGTTAAAGGCTTCTGTACACTGGCAGGCGGCGCGACTTCTCATGTGGCGATTCTGGCGCGATCGATGGGCATACCCGCGATCGTTGGCGCAGAAGCCCACCTTTTAGACTTGCCAGACGGAACAGCGGTCATCCTCGACGGCAGCAAGGGCACCTTACGCCTCAATGCCTCACCTAACGAACTGGCACAGGTACAGCAACGCATCACACGACAACAGACAAAGCAAACGACTGATCGCCAGTGGGCAACGCTACCTTCCGTGACGATCGATGGCTACCGGATTGAAGTCGTCGCTAATATTGGCAGCCTTCACGATGCCAAAGAGTCTGTCGAACTCGGTGGCGAAGGGGTAGGACTGCTACGCACCGAAGTGATATGACGAAGGTAAACAAAGCAAAACTCAAAGCTCTCGGCGCTTCGGGCGTGCTGGAAATTGGTGACAGCGCTCAGGCGATTTTTGGGACGCGATCGGAAAACCTGAAAACTGACATGATTGAATATCTCAAGACCGCTGGGGCAGACGCTGATCCAGTGGATGATCTGCCTGATGAACCAGTAGTGACCGAGATGAAACCGTTAGAAGAGCAGCCTGCAATGATTCCACCCGATCCAAATGCTGCCAATAAAGCTCAAGCCATTGTGAACGGTCTGGGTGGTCAAACCAACATTCGACAGGTTGAGTCAGTTGCACTCACACGGCTCTGCGTTGAGGTGATCGATCGTGCAGCCGTAAACGAACAAGCGCTGCAAGCCGCTGGCGTAGAGGGCATTTTGAGCTTGCCGGAGGGCAAGATGCATCTACTCGTCGGGTTAAATGCCGCCCAGTATGCCGCCGCAATGGATAGTGTCCAGGATCTAACGATAGGGACGTAGAGTTTCTGTTGGTCTAGATCGATTGGTCTATGAAAGTCGGGATGCTTATCCTGGTATGAATGTCATTGCCACACCGTTCATGCAATAGCGTTTGCCAGTCGGCTTCGGACCATCATCAAACACATGCCCTAGATGCCCACCACAGCGATGGCAGTGCACTTCCACACGAGTCATAAAGAGTGACGTGTCGGTTGTGGTATCTACAGCCCCTTCAATAGGAGCGTAAAAGCTGGGCCAGCCCGTACCGCTATCAAACTTAGTCGCTGATGTGAACAGCGGCAGAGCACAGGCAGCGCAGGCAAACGTACCCTCACCATGCTGCTGGTTGAGCGCACTGGTGCCAGGGAGTTCTGTTCCCTCTTGACGCAACACCTTAAATTGCTCTGGTGTCAGGATTTTGCGCCACTCTTGTTCCGTCTTCGTAATCTCAAAGCTGCTTGTCTTTTGCGAGTTTGTGGTTGCCATTTCTGCTCGTGTCCCAGGAACATGGCGTGATAACCAGGCTGTGCCAAGCATAGCTGTGCCAGCCCATAAAAAATAGCGCTTCTTCATGTTTCAGTTTCGTTGCTACGTTGCTCGTTAATCCGACCTGTAAATCATTGCTAAGGCTAGACCACTATCATGCACAACGCATCTGAATTAAGCATGAAGAATACCTTAGAAAGCGCTAAGCAACCTCTAAGGTCAAGACCATTTTGCTGGTGTAAGCTACTCTTGGTAGATGGAACAGCAGTAGAGAACAAAGATGGGCACGGTCAGGGTCTTTAAGAGCGCTCAATTTTTGCAGCCGACGGATGAGGAGCCGATACGATCGGTCGTCACAGAATCTAAAGCTGCCGTTGTAGTTGCCTGGTATGTCAAACCAGGTCAGACAATTCCTGCACACTGTCATCCTAACGGACAGGACACCTGGACTATTTTAGCTGGGAGCGGAGACTATTACCTGGATCAAGCGGGTATAACCACGCCGATCGCAGCCGGAGATATTGTCATTGCACCGATCGGCTCTGTACATGGGGTTGTCAATCCTGGTGATGAACCACTGATTTTCATCTCTGTGGTAACGCCAGCCGATGCAGGGTATCAACTGGTGGCGTTAGACGAGTCGTTGATCCTCCCTTCCTAATCGCAACCAAATGTTACCGCTGGTGAAGATGGCGATCGTCAGCTAAGATGGAACGCATGAACTAATCTGAAGTGGTCGTCATGAATATCTTTCGGCGCGTATGGGACTCATTTGGGTTTGAGGATCGCTACGACGAGAACGAGTATGACTATGAGTACGAGGAAGAAGACGGCTCTGCCTATTATGCCTCTGACACGATCGACCCCGCGCAACAGCAACTGACTCCGCCCAGTAATGTCGTAGGGATGCCAAACCGTAAAATGGCGCATACAGAAATGTACCTGATGGAGCCGCGCTCATTTGAGGAAATGCCCCAGGCGGTAACGGCATTACGCGAACGGCGATCGATCATCCTGAACCTGAGCTTAATGGATGCCGATGCCGCACAGCGCTGCGTCGATTTTGTTGCGGGTGCAGCGTTCGCCATTGATGGACACCAAGAGCGCATCGGTGAGCATATTTTCCTGTTCACGCCGAGCTTTGTGCAAATCAGCAGCTATCCGACCGGAATGCAGCCAGCACCACAGCGGATACCAATGCCACCAACTCAGATCACTCCGCCTGCTCCTGCCTGGGGCAATACAACCCAGATGAGCCATTAGAATCCGTTTAGCATCACGCAAAGCCAAAGCCAGCGTGTAAGACAGCAGCGTATTCAAATGCTCTCACATAGCCACCTAACTCTCGTAATCTACCATTGGTAGGCATGTACTGAAGAGGTTGCGATCGCCACTGTACTGAGGTTTTTTGTACTCAATGCTGAAGACTGCATTCCAATAACGCTGTTTTCGTTTGTACCTAACGTCTAAGCTAACCGGACAACGGTAACTTCTGCAAATTCAACAATTTGCGGCTAGGTCCGGTTCAGCGCAGTTGTTAGGTGACTGGCAGTAATGGGACTTTTTCAAGTAGACTCTCTGGAACACTGTATGTACTTTCCAAAAGGAATGGGTCATGCGAAAATAATTCTGCCCAGTCTAAAATCAACTCAGGCGTTATTAAGCGATTTACCTCTTCTCGCAACGCCACAGTCTTCTCTTGAGGAAGGAAATATATATTGTCGTTGTGCTCTTCCATTGGCGGGTATTTTGCATCTACCGAACCAGCGATAGAACCAAGCATTCTTGAGCCTTGCCAAATAACTTGAGGAATGGCTCTATCCACATCAGAAGGAACAATTATAGATTTGCATAATAAATCGCTAGCGCCCAATAACCAAACTGACAGTGCACCTCTCCAATATGGATCATAAATTGAAATACAAGAATGTATCCATGTATAAATTTCTTTTGGCTCCAGATATTTTAAGCAGAAGAACATCATGGATGAGAGGTTGCAATTTGCTTTTCTTGCATTCCAATCCATTCGTAAAGTGTCATTTTTGTTTCTCCAGATTTGAAAGTTAAATTTGGGGTATGAACTTTTCGTAAGTTCATCTTGATAATCAATCCATAAATCAGAAACCATAAGACTGACAGATAACGAGCAAATAACATCCTCCCGAAACTCAGGATATTCTTCTGGAATTCCTTTCCAATAAATACACATAAACGCTGCTGCAATATCTTGAATCAGCAGCGTTTCGTCATAACTTACCAACTCATGGCAGCGAGCAATTGAATACGGCAGCAGATACTTAAACCATTGATCCCACTCATCTCTATGACCAAAACAACAAGTTCCAGAAGATATTTCAGTCAGTGCTTTCGACAAAATCTTGACTGGGACTTGTTCAATAGGTTGCTCCATCAGCTCATGGAACATACGTCTTTTTTCGCTCATAAACCATGCTTCACCCATTGGTTCCAAAGGTTTGTGGAAATGCGCTTGCATTCTGCCAAGGGAATCTAACGCAATCTCTTGCTTCGGTATCCATCGGTATTCAGGTTTACTAGCCATGTCTGGTAGTTATTTCAAAGCAATTACCTTACAAAACTCTAACGAAAAACTCTTACGCATTGCTCAACTCAGTAGATGAAGCCACCTAACTACTGATTATACGGAAAGTTTCCGTATATCTCCCTGATTTGGGCGGATACCCTGAAACTTTCCGTGTATTTTCCCTCACTTTCCATTAGATATTTTGATTACATAAGATTAGAACCATTATTTTGCTGAAGAATCATAAAATTCTATGGATGAGCGTCCCAAAATACTATTGGAGGTTGTGCGGGACACAATTCGGCCCAAACATTACTCGTGTCAAATTGAAAAAGTTATGTTCAGTGGATTAAGCGATACGTTGCTTTTCATCACAAGCGGCAGCCACGGAAAATGGGGCTACCAGAAATCGAAGCATTCTTGACGCGTTAGATGAATACGCAGGATCGGGCAGTGCATGATGGCGCACTAGCTCAGACTGCTTGCTTTTCAACGGCGACTTAGCTTTCGTAAGCAGTCATGGGTGGGCAGGTGCAGACAAGGTTGCGATCGCCATACGCCTGATCAATCCGTCCCACAGCCGCCCAGAACTTGTTGTTGCGTGTCCATGCGGTTGGATAGGCAGCTTGCTGACGCGAGTAAGGATGATCCCAATGGTCGGACATCAGTGCCGCAGCAGTGTGAGGGGCGTGCTTGAGAAGATTGTTTTGGCGATCGACTGTACCATCCTCAATTGCCTGAATTTCAGCGCGAATCGCAATCATGGCATCACAGAAGCGATCGAGTTCCTGCTTCGACTCACTCTCTGTGGGTTCTACCATGATGGTACCTGCAACGGGCCACGACACCGTAGGCGGATGGAAGCCATAGTCGATGAGCCGCTTGGCGATGTCATCCACTTCAATCTCAGCGGTTTTTTTGAACTGACGTAAGTCCAAAATGCACTCATGAGCGACCAAGCCATGCTTGCCCTTGTAAAGTACTGGATAATGACCTTCCAGCCGTTTGGCAATGTAGTTTGCGCTGAGAATTGCCACCTGCGTCGCTTTAGTCAGCCCGTCTACACCCATCAGCGCAATGTAAACCCAGGAAATTGGTAGAATGCTGGGGCTACCCCATGGCGCGGCTGAGACGGCACCAATACCCTGTTTGCCACCGACGGGCACGATCGGGTGTTGAGGCAAAAAGGGGACAAGATGCGCTGCTACGCCGATCGGACCCATACCCGGACCGCCGCCGCCATGTGGAATACAGAAAGTCTTGTGCAGATTCAAGTGGCAGACATCCGCACCAAAGTCACCGGGGCGGCACAAGCCTACTTGCGCGTTTAAGTTAGCACCGTCCATGTAAACCTGTCCACCGTGAGCATGAATCGTCTCGCAAATGTCTTGAATCGCCTCTTCAAAGACACCGTGCGTGGAGGGGTATGTCACCATCAGCGCGGCTAGATGCTCTCGATGCTGCTCTGCTTTTGCTTTGAGATCAGCAACATCAATATTCCCGTCGCGATCGCAGGCAATGGGCACTACGTTCATCCCTGCCATGACCGCGCTGGCAGGATTGGTGCCATGAGCCGATTGAGGAATCAGGCACAGATTGCGGTGCCCTTCGCCACGCTGCTCGTGATACTGATGAATGACCAATAGTCCGGTATATTCACCTTGTGAGCCTGCATTTGGTTGGAGCGATACGCCAGCGAACCCCGTAATTTCTGCCAACCAGTGCTCTAGCTGCCGAAAGAGCGTCTGGTAACCGTGTGTCTGGTCAAGTGGTGCGAAGGGATGAATCTGCCCGAACTCTGCCCAGGTAACGGGTAGCATTTCGGCAGTCGCGTTGAGCTTCATCGTGCAAGAGCCAAGGGGAATCATCGCCGTTGTGAGCGATAGATCTTTGGACTCCAGACGATGCAGGTAGCGCAGTAGCTCTGTTTCTGAGTGGTAGACATTGAAGACGGGATGCGTCAGGTAAGGCGTAGAGCGGAGCAACGATGACGGGATGAGGTGAGGCGGCGCGGCGGTGAGCAAATCTTCGGGGGTGAAGTGAGTAATTTCTGCACCCGCAAAGACCTGGAAGAGAGCAAGCAGGTCATCTGAAGAAACGGTTTCGTCTAGAGCGATCGTGAACGTCTGGGCATTGAGCTGCCGCAGATTAATTTGGTGGGAATGTGCCCGCCGAGTGATTTCGGCTACTTTATCGTCAGGGACGGTAACGCGCAAGGTATCAAAGAACGGCTCTGCACTGGGGGCATACCCTAGCCGTCGCAAGCCTTCTGCCAGGATGACTGTGAGACGATGGACACGATCGCCAATCTGCCTTAATCCAACGGGACCGTGGTATACCGCATACATACCAGCCACGATCGCCAGCAGCACCTGTGCCGTACAAATATTGCTGGTCGCTTTGTCTCGCCGAATATGCTGTTCGCGGGTTTGCAGGGCAAGGCGCAAGGCAGGCGCTCCATGCACATCTTTGGACACCCCTACCAGGCGACCCGGCAGTTGTCGCTTGAAGGCATCCTTGGTGGCAAAGTAAGCGGCATGGGGTCCGCCATAGCCCAGCGGCACACCAAACCGTTGGGTATTACCGATCGCAATGTCTGCTCCAAATTCGCCCGGTGGCACTAGCAGCGTCAGGCTCAACAAATCGGCGGCAACAGTAACTAAGGCTCCAGCAGCATGAGCGCGATCGCAGAAATCCCGATAGTCATAAATCGCCCCATCGGTGGCTGGGTATTGCAGCAGCACGCCAAAGACAGGTTGATCAAACTGGAAGGTGTGGTGATCGCCCACAATTACTTCAATGCCCAAAGGTTTAGCGCGAGTTTGCACTACCGCGATCGTCTGCGGATGGCACGCTTCAGACACCCAAAACGCGGTTGCTTTCGTCTTGCTCACGCCATAGCTCATCGTCATGGCTTCTGCCGCTGCCGTTGCTTCATCCAGCAGAGACGCATTTGCAATTTCCAGCCCCGTCAGATCTGTCACCATTGTCTGAAAGTTGAGCAGCGCTTCCAATCGTCCCTGCGCGATTTCGGGCTGATAGGGTGTGTACTGCGTATACCAACCGGGATTCTCTAGAACGTTGCGCTGGATCACAGGTGGCGTAATGCAGTTGGCGTAACCCATGCCAATGAAAGAGCGAAACACGTGGTTTTCTTGCGCAATTTCTCTCAGCTCTGCCAGCAGCTCATACTCTGCTTTGCCCGATTCGAGCCGCAGTGGTTTTCGTAGTCGAATGGCGCGCGGAATGGTTGCGTCAATCAAGGCTTCCAGGCTGTCGAACCCGATCGCCGCCAGCATTTGGTCAATGTCAGGCTCACGTGGACCAATGTGGCGATCGACAAAAACATCGGTGTACTCTAGCGGGTTAGAGGTTGAGACGCTGGGCGGAGAAACGGTAGCCCCGTTCACCTTCGGCTCGGTTCTCTTGGTCTCACTGAAGCTGGATTGAGAAGGCTCTAGCATGGACGGCTCTGCGGTAGGGCGTTAGTGAAAACAGTAGCAGCCCGATCGCGTTGTAGATTAAGACACACTACACGCATTTACGACAGGCTGTCTTCATATTCTGCAACATTTGGGCAGAAAGCGTGGTGTAGGCGATCGCTGGCATCGTGATCGATCGCACAGTGCGGATTACCATGAACCTAGAAGATTTCTGACAAAGAAACTACCCGCTGGCTTCGACTTCGCTCAACCAGTTTGCACTCTGAGCGGAGTCAAAGGGTAGAATCTTTTCTGAAAATCGCCCTAGCTTTCCCGATGCGCCTGTGTACCCGGCAGTTAGCTTACTCACCTTCGACTTGCTGGCGATACTCATCTGCCGAGAGCGCGTCATCTAAGTCGTTATGATTGTTGACTCTGACCTTCAGCAGCCAACCTTCGCCATAGGGGTCTTCCGCAAGCTGCTCTGGTGTCTCAATGAGCGGAGCGTTGACTTCAATGATCGTGCCTGTAACGGGAGCGTTGAGGTCTTCAACCGCTTTAACCGATTCTACAGTGCCAAACTTTTCACCTTTTGCGATCGCATCGCCCATCTCTGGCAGTTCCAGAAAAACAATATCGCCCAGTTGATCGACCGCAAACGCACTGATGCCGATCGTTGCAATTTCGCCTTCCAGTCGGGCGTATTCATGCGAGTCCAGGTACTTTAGATCATCAGGATAGTCAAATGTCATGTGGGTTCCTCAGAGCAATTTGGAATACAAGCTATCAGCGGTTAGCGGTCAGCGGTCAGCTATCAGCGGTCAGCTATCAGCGGTCAGCTATCAGCGGTTAGCGGTCAGCGGTTGGCGGTCAGCGGTCAGCTATCAGCGGTCAGCCATAGTGATCCTACTTGAATTGTGTCGATCGTTTGGTTTAGACAACAGCCCGTTACACAAAGCTGACGGCTGACCGCTGACCGCTACTTTGCACGACGGTAAAAGGGCTTTTTAACGACCAGAGCCGGGTAAAGTTTACCTCGAATGTCTATGTGTAGCGTCTGATTGAGTTTAGCAAGCGGTGTGGGCACATAGGCGAGGGCGATCGCCTGCTCTACCGTGGGACTTTGGGTACCGCTAGTCACTTCACCGACAGGCTGCCCCTCATAGAACACCCGGTAGCCGTGACGGGCAATATTGCGCCCTTGCATTTGTAGCCCAACAAGCCGCCGCTTCACACCCGCTTGCTTTTGCTGCTCTAGCACCGATCGTCCGCTAAAGTCGCCTTTACTCTCCAGATGTACCAGCCAACCCAAGCCCGCTTCTAAAGGTGTGGTCGTGTCGTCAATATCCTGTCCATAGAGCGCCATGGCGGCTTCTAACCGGAGTGTATCGCGCGCACCGAGTCCGCAGGGGATAACGCCTGCATTGAGGAGCGATCGCCACAGCTCCACACCCATCGCTGGATCAACCATCACTTCAAAGCCATCTTCACCCGTGTAGCCTGTGCGCGCTAAGAAGCCTGGTTGCCCTAGAATGGTGCCCTCAAAATGACCAAAGGCTGGCACTGTTGACAGATCTTCCAGGACAAGCGGTTGCAACTGCTTCACCGCATCAGGTCCTTGAACCGCCAGCAGTACTTTGGTCGTTGAGTCATCCTGAAACGTGACCCGGCTGCGATCGAGATGCTCTAACAGCCAGGTCTTGTCTTTAAGCGTTGTCGAAGCATTGACGATCGCATACCAGCGCTCTTGACCCGTTTGGTTCAACCCCTGGTAGTAAAAAATCAGGTCATCCACAATGCCTGCCTGGTCATTCAGCAGCACGGTGTATTGTGCTTGACCGGGCTGTAACCGTCTCAGGTCAGAGGGTACTAGCCGTTGCAATTGCTCCACCAGTCGATCGCCTGTGAGCCGAAATTTGCCCATGTGCGAAATATCAAACATGCCAGCCGCCGATCGCACTGCCTGGTGCTCACGTGTAATGCCGCTGTACTGGATGGGCATCTCCCAACCAGAAAACCCAGTCATCCGCGCTTTCAGGTTAAGCCCCAACTCAAACAGAGGCGTTCGCGCTAATGGAAGCGGTAGGTCTGATGGTGGCGCTGCCTTCGTGTCGTCTGGTATCACAAGTTCTGCTTCCGTGTCGCTAACATTCATCCTAAAGGAAACCTGGTCGCTGTGATTGTAGCGACGCGCGATCGCCTGTGAAGATGGACGATCGCTGCTGCTTGCATGGGTGATTTCCCTCATCCCCAGCCCTTCTCCTCAAGGAGAACGGAGAAGGAATCCAGTTCCCTCGCCTTTTGGGAGAGGGCTAGGGTGAGGGCGGATTTTGCGTTTCGTCCCTTGATTCAAAAATGCCAAGATGACCATCGCTACCGAACCCTTTGACTCGATCGCAGTAGCAGTCATTGAGAGCGTCTACTGGGCGGACTGAAGGAATCTGGCGCTCTCTTGCCTGTTTCGTCAAAGGGCGGCAGCAGCAGGCTTCTCAGTACCCCTTCAATGCGATCGCGCTTATCTTGCTCAGCATTTCTAGCCTGCCCAAGAGCGGTATTAATTTGACCAAAGATGGAATTGAGCAAATCAGGAACGCCGATCGGGTTAATGGGCACCGAAAAGTAAAACGGTTGTGCCTGTGACGAACTGCCATCGGCTCCAGGACGCTCTCTGCGGACTGTTTCGGCATACTCTCGAAACGCCGCAGCCTGATTGATGGCAGTTGCCAAGCGCTGCTTAAAGTCAACCTCAGAGAGTTCGGTGCGAGTCTGGTTTGCCAGCATAACTTGCACAATGACAGCGTTGATTGCAGACGCTGCCTGATTGTAAAGCTGCCGTCCCCTTCTGTATTTGTTCCAGTCGGTTTCACTTAGACTGTCGCTCGTACCAGTCGGTTGAAATTCTTGCTTAAAGGTGGCTATGGCACCTTCGACGCTGTAGCGTGCCTGCACAAACGGTGCCAGTGGATCAGGGTTAAGTAGGGGATCAGACCGACCGCAACTCGCCACTAACACCGCACAGGCTAAACCCATTAAGTTGACCTTGATGATCGACGCAACCCGTCTTTTCCAGTCATCATTCGCAATGCGATCGCTCATTCCTCTTCCCTGGCAAACTCTGACCCGAAAATTTTGGCAGCCAATGCAGAACGTCAGGGTATTACCAACTCCAGCTATCCTACGCTGACATAATACTGTTCACGAAGCATTTCAGACCAACGCATTGTCAAGAGTAAGCATATTGTCAAGAGTAAGCATGAAGATGATGCAGCGTACGATCGTGTTGCGAACGACCATCCGTTGTACCGATCGCTCTCAACAAATGAGCCTCGGCGATCGGTCAATTGTCGCCGCCTACTTAGGAGTTGTACAGAACTAACAGCATGGTCTGTCGCTGTCAGCCGTCAGCGAAAAGCTGATCGCTGATCCAAACGTGTGCAGTTGTTTTTTAGCAAGCTCTTAATCAAATTTAATCAGTCTGTTGCGGCGTATCTGACGGAAGCGCAATACTAGACCAAGCGTAATCTGCTTCATGATCCAATACAGAATAGTGAGACCGATAAAGGTAATGAAAATCACCAGCAGAGGCAGCTTTGCGGTTAAGTCATCCATTGTTGCTATCAGTACATTGCCAGGGTCAGTCACGAGATCCCAACTGTTGTAGCGGCGGAATCTGCCCAAAAAGATGCCGATCGCGCACAGTCCATGCATTGCCAGCTCAGACCATAGAACCAGATGCCGTTGCCCTTGCTGCTTTAAGTAATGTCCTTGATTAATGAGGGCAACCACATACGCCTCAAAGCCGCTCGTAATTGCTGCAATGTGTAGCGGAATGAAAACCAGCGCAATAATCCAGGTCGCATACCCAGCCCGGGTGCCACGAATCAAATGAATAATATCGGTCAACAAATACGGCGCATTGGGCAGAAAGGCGATAAACACAATCCACCCCAGCCACCACAACGCTGAGCGATCGATCGTTCGCCGCCGAAAGAGCCAGAAGCTCAAGACCAAAGGAATAAATGCTAAAAAGAGATTCCAGAGAATCCAACCGCTGTAAACACCAGAGAAGGCTCCGATCGCCTCCAAAAATCTTGATTGCATTTCGATCGCTCGATTTCGATAGACTTACCTTGCCACAGGTTAACCTCAAGTTAAAGTAACTTCCAACTCACTCTGAAGGCATCAAGGGCTACAGCTTTCAGTTCAGAAACCTGTAAAAGATGAAGAAATCGGGTTGTCACGGGGCGATCGCAAGAACGCTTTAGAACAACCCGGTTTCTCCTGAAGCTCTAAGGGCAAACACCCAGATTGCTGCTGCCACCTGGGAAGCCATTTGACACCCATCCAGCCGCTGGTTTGGCAATCTGTATCCAATTACGACCATCAGGTCCACGCTTCGACGTAGCAGGTGTTGTGGTCAGATCAAGGCGCTCCAGATACGCTACACCGCTGATGTAAACCGAATCGGGTGAGGCTTCTCTGCGGATGGCTAAACCCAGAGGTTGAATGACACGGCGGCACGTGTTGCCTACAGGCGGAGTGCCACTGCACAGTTTCAAGTTAGCAACCTGTACGTAACCACTGACTGGGCTACTGATGCCGATAAAGCCACCACTGCCGTTGTCAGCCAGCGTGACTTTCGTCTCAGCATTGAGGGTGCTCACCACTGCGCCCGTAGTCGATGCCTGCTTGTAGACCGAAACCCTTTTGTTAACAGCGCGACACTGACCAATCAGTGCTTGAGCTAGATTGGTAGGCTCACTCAGTACAGATCCAGCAAGGACAGGTGCACTCAGCCCTGTAGTGGCGATCGCTATGGCTACAGCGCCAACAGACAGTTGGAAACATCTGGCTTTGTTCGTTGCTTCTTTCATCGAAAACACTCCTCTTCAAATTCAAGTTATTTGTTTAAACGTTCGCGGCAAAATTCCTGCACTGCATCTTACACGCAAAGGCTAGATTCAAAACTAAAAAGCATGAGAGTGTAACGATTGAAGTAGAAGCGGTCAGGGGTCAGCGGTCAGGGGTCAGCGGTCAGCGGTCAGCAGTCAGCGGTCAGCCGTCAGCCGTCAGCGGTCAGCGGTCAGCATAGAAGTTAGAGGATGCTTAAGAAGTACTGGGCGAATCGCATTCGTTACTACAAAGGTGAAGTCCGCCTACGTGGACTCACGCAAAAGCAAGGTTTTGAGCCTCTGCGTTGCTAAAGCTAGTCCTTTAGACTCAAGCAGCTTATAGCCCTCTGGGCATGGCTGCGCTAGTGTCTTTGTAGCCGCAACATCCAGCCGCCAGGACAAAGGAAACCATGCTTTTAAGACAGCCTCTTAAAGCTGACGGCTGAAAGCTAAAACGGGGTAGTGTTCGCAAACCAAATAAGGTTATTCAATCTCGCTTTCAGCCATGTTCAAGATTCGCTTTTTCCGCTTCTTTCGATATCTCACGCTGGCAACGCTACGCAACATTTTCGAGCAGACGGGGCGGCAGCGCTTGCCTGGTCTTGCTTCGGAGATGGCATATAACGGAATGCTGGCGTTGTTTCCCGGCATTTTGGCATTGCTAACCGCGATCGGGCTGTTTGGCGTTTCTCAAAAGACGTTTCGAGACCTTGCCAGTCAGGTGAGCCAGGTGGCACCTCAAGAGGCGCTGACGTTGATTCAAAATTTTGTGGGTGAAATTGGCGCTCAACCGAATCGAGGGCTTTTTTCCGTTAGCTTCATTGTGTCGCTGTGGGCAGCGTCTGGCGTTCTCAGTGCAGCGATGATTGCACTGGATCAGATTCATCAAGTGCCACAGAAACAACTGCGACCCTTTTGGAAGGCAAAACTGGTCTCGTTGGCGCTGACGATCGGCACGATTCAACTGGTGATTTTCGCTTCAGTGCTGGTTTTTATCAGCGATTTTATTGTACGCGTGTTAGCCTATCGCAGTGGCGCTTTGCAACCAGGAGTCATCGCTCTCTGGCATTGGTTTACGTGGCCCGTTGCTTTGAGCATCATTGCCGTTGCCTGTGCCTTCATCTATCGCTATGGTCCAAGTCGCTGGACGGCTGGAACGCCCATTCTTCCTGGTGCGATCGTCGCAGCGGTTTTTTGGGCAGTGCTTTCAGGTCTGTTTCGCTTCTACGTCTCCCAATTTGGTAACTACAACCGGGCGTATGGTGCGATCGGGGCAGTCATCGTGCTATTGCTGTGGCTCTATCTCAGTTCGCTGATGATGCTCATCGGTGCCCAGCTAAACGTCACGATCGGAGAGGCAATGCGACGGCAGAGGCGAAAAAAGTAAGTTTCTTCTAAAGTCGAACTGTTATCTGTCGTTATCTGTGATCGTTCAACTCAAGGCAATGCATTAACGGGCACAGGAGATGGCAAGCCAATCATGCTGAAGTTTCGTCATTACCTGACAGGCTGTTTGCTCTGCTTTTGTCTGCTTATTTTGTTGGATTTTCAAGTGGCAGCCGCAGCCCCGAATGTCACGCGGTTAACGCTCTGGCAAGGGGTCAATCCGCCCCCCAATCGCGCGGTTCTGGAACGCCTGGTTGACCAGTTTAACCGTGAGCATCCTGCCATTCAGGTCGAGTCGCTCTATGTAGGACAGAGCGACCAGCAGTTGCCCAAAATTCTAGCGGCGATCGTTGGCAATGCGGCTCCCGACCTGCTGTGGTACTCTCCCTTACTGACAGGGCAACTGGTCGAACTGGATGCGCTCCGTCCGCTGGATGATTGGCTCAACAACTCACCCTTGCGGCAGCAGCTTGATCCAGCGCTCTTTGAGAGCATGACGTTAGAAAACCATCTCTGGTCGATTCCCTTTGGTACGAACAACGTTGGTATTTTTTACCGTCCGAGTTTATTTCGGGCGGCAGGCATCACCCAATTACCGCAAACCTGGACAGAATTTCGCCAGGTTGCCCAAAGGCTGACTCGTGATACTAACGGCGATGGACGCATTGACCAGCACGGTCTGTTGCTGCCCTTGGGCAAAGGGGAGTGGACGGTGTTTATGTGGTTACCTTTTTTGTGGAGTGGAGGCGGTGACTTGGAGCGTGGGGGGTGGGGAGTGGGGAGTGGGGAGTGGGGGAAAGAGACACTGCGATCGCGCGTAGGGGAACCAAAAACGAACGTTCAATTGGTGAGTTCTGGCGCGATCGCTGCCCTACAATTTTGGCGTGATTTGATTGAGGACGGTTCTGCGGTGTTGTCAGCACCAGAGCGAGGCTACGAGTTGGACAGCTTTTTGGCGGGTAAAGTGGCGATGCAGCTATCGGGTCCGTGGACGCTGGGACAACTTGAGGCAACGGGTGTGGAGTTTGGCGTGCTGCCGATTCCGCGGCAGGTCATTCAGGCAACGGCGATCGGGGGCGAAAATCTGTTTCTGCTCAAAACCACACCCGCACGAGAACGGGCAGCGCAGGTCTTTGCAGAATATGTGTTGAGTGAAGGGTTTCAAACGCAATGGGCGATCGACACGGGCTACCTCCCCACTAACCTGCGATCGCGCCAGAGTGAGGCGTACCAAGCTTACAAGGCAAAGCGACCTGCCGTAGAGGTCTTTCTGTCGCAGGCAGCGTCTGGACGATCGCGCCCCATTTTTCCTGGCTACAATCGGCTTTCTGAGCAGTTGGGACGCGCGATCGAAGCCACACTTTTAGGTCGTGGTACGCCTCTGGAAGCACTAACTACGGCACAAAAACGCCTTGACTCAATGTTCAGCCAGTCATAAGAGGGCGTTGCTGAATCGAGGTATGAACCGCGAAAGTCGCCCTCACCCTCTACCTTTGGGAGAGGGGACAGGACTTCTACCTCCCTTCTCCCTGGGGAGAAGGGCTGGGGATGAGGGCAAATCATACTTGCATTCAGCAATGCCCCAGTCATGAGAGTAGAGGTCGAATAACACTGCTTTTGTCGGTCAGGTGTTGGCTGGCTAACACTTCATCGTCTTCACTAGGGCTGACATAGAAACCAGGTTTCTTCATAATGAAGATGCCGTTTCAGCCTTCAGGTGGGTTTCAGAAGCCAATCTCTTTTGTAAGTTCTGAAGCGGGGTTTATCGTATATCCCTACAGTAGTGGAAGACTGGATTGCCTTCGCCTTCATGGAATTTGGCAAAGATAAACGGGAAGAGGCTAGTTCAGAACAGGGAGTAAGCAACGCATGACAGTATTACTGGCTGGCGACATTGGCGGCACAAAGACGATTCTGCGATTGGTTGAGGCAAAGCCATCCAAAATTGGAATAACGCTCAAGCCGCTGTACGAGAACCGCTATCGTAGTGCCAGCTTCCCCGATCTGGTGCCGATGGTGCGACAGTTTTTAGCAGAGGCAGAGCAAGCGTCAGGTACATCCGTCGTTGTGGCGAAGGCGTGCTTTGCGATCGCGGGTCCGGTTGTGGATGATACGTCTAAGCTCACGAACCTCTGCTGGTCTCTGGCTGCGCCGCGCCTGAGCCAAGAGTTAGCCATCGATCGCGTTTCGCTGATTAATGATTTTGCCGCTGTTGGCTACGGCGTACTGGGACTAGAAGACTCCGATTTGCTGACCTTGCAGGCTGGCAAGCGCAATCTCCATGCTCCGGTCGGTGTCATTGGTGCGGGCACTGGCTTAGGGCAGGGCTTTTTGATCTACCAGGAAGGCGATTACCGCATCTATGGGTCTGAGGGTGGGCATTCTGATTTTGCGCCTCGATCGGAAATTGAGTTTCAGCTTTCGCGCTATCTGCTCGAAAAGCACAATATTCAGCGGATCTCGGTCGAGCGCGTGGTTTCTGGACAAGGCATTGTCGCCATTTATCAGTTTCTACGCGATCGGCAATTTGCTGAAGAATCGCCTGATGTCGGCACGATTGTGCAAACTTGGGAGCGCGAAATTGGGCGTGAAAAAAGCGTAGACCCAGCCGCCGCGATCGCCCAAGCTGCCTTAGCAAAGAGCGATCGGCTCTCAGAACAGACGATGCATATGTTCGTTGATGCCTACGGTGCCGAAGCAGGCAATCTGGCGCTCAAGCTGCTGCCTTATGGTGGGTTATACATCGCTGGCGGCATTGCCCCAAAGATCCTACCGCTCATTCAAGGCAGTAGTTTTCTTAGCTCCCTTATCGACAAAGGACGGATGTTGCCATTGCTAGAGATGGTGCCCGTCCATATTGTGCTTAATCCCCATGTTGGGCTAATTGGGGCGGCTCTCTATGCCTCAAAGCTGTAAGCGCCTCAAAGCTGTAAGCTACCGCTCCGATCGTGCCTGCAAGTAGCGTTTTACATGAACAGAGCTGCGACTAATTTACCCCAGTATCTTTTCTGTAGCTTGCTTCCTCTAGCCCCTAAAGCCTGTTTTGCGAACCATACCCTTCTCACTCATACCCTTCTCACTAAAGAGAAGGGCTTGCCGACGCTTCCATTAGTCACTTTAAAGACTGGCAGTTTTACCTGTCTCTGCCTGCGTTGGAGCTGGCTTGACGTCGCTGTAGCCCATGCCGCTGACAATTTCGCGCAGTAAGGACATTTGCTCCTCAAACTCCAATCCTTCAATATGTCCGAGTGCGTCTGTTACAGCCTGCGTTGCCTGATAACCTGCTGGTAAACCAACGACCGTCTGACCCATTGCTTGCGCCCAGGCAAACCAGACCATCAACTGGTTGTTTTCTTTCAACGCCCCATAAGCATGAGAGTATTCGGTATTTGCACAATTCACGATAGCTCGCATGACATCAAGCTGCTTTTCGTGAGACAGGCTGTAAAAATCATCCATCAGAAGAGGTGCCAGCTCAGGGTTAGCGGCGGTAGGAGCAGCAGGAGTAATCGAGCTTCCCATTTTTTGATACACCAGGTAGAGCAATGCCAGTTTAGCGTCGGCATCCAGTTTGCTAAACCCATCAAGTACTGTTTGGGTCTTCCCAGGTAAATACTCAGTCGATGACACATTTTGACTAGCAGATTGAGACATAGCGCTACTCCGATACAAAACGATAAGACCATTTAAGGTGTATCGAAGTTTACAGTCTGCATCACCTTTCCCAGGGTGGAGATGTTTTGTTTGCCCAGAGTTTTTTGCTGATATCTCTTGTGAGAGCGAAGTTAAGAGCTTGCTAAAAAATAACTGTACACTTTTGGATCAGCTATCGGCTATTAGCTATCAGCTATCAGCTATCAGCTTTTCGCTGACGGCTCACTTTTGGATCAGCTATCAGCTTTTCGCGACGGCTGACGGCTGACGGCTACAGACCATGCTGTTATTTCTGTACAACTTCTAAGGATCTATCCAAAGAGGTTCAGTTGAACGGGGATCGCTTTGGTAAGGTAGCGGCATTAGTTGCATAGTTCTAACAAGGAGTCTTTATGTCTGGAGTTAATAACAATGTCGATACATCTGAAAGCTACGATGCTCAGCAAGCGGTAGAAGATATAGCTGGGGGCGATCGCAAAGCACCAGATGCAAATGTAGAAGCAGATTATGAAGCATCCAAACAGTTTAGTGTTAGCGACATCGACCGTACCAGCGAAGGTGCAACTGCGGCAGAAGCTGTAACGTCACCACAGCTTGAGGTTTCTGAGCTTGAACCCTCAACGTTGACAGAAGACAGTACAGGCAACCCCAACGATTACAAAAAAATGGCAAGTGATGCAAGCTCTAGTACGCCAAACGTGGGGAACGTGAGCGACGACCTTGTACAAAAAGCCTTAGAGAAGGGCAGCACTGGAGAGCAAGGCTAAGGACTCAGTACAACTTGAGGTGAGCTGAAGGGGTCGGCGATCGCCGACCCCTTCGCTGTTTGATGCTGTATGGGTGTAACGCAGTCGTCTTGCAACCCTTACTGACCACTTTGAAAAACGCTTCCTACGGTTTAGGCAACTAAAATGTGCGTAGAGATACAGTTTGCTGATACAGAAGCCGTTTAATGACTGCTTAGAGGCGATCGCGCGCAAAGTGGACTGCAAGCATCCGACCTGAGGCTATTGATGGCTTGAAACGCTCTGCTTTAGTCCCTCCAACGTCCCCAGCCCAACGCCTGTTTTATCAAAAGGAATTCTAGAGAGCATGACTGGAAAGTACGATCGTCGTCAGTTTCTTGTGTATGGTTCAGCAGCACTCGGCAGTAGCCTATTGTTCAATGCCTGTGCCAGCAGTCCTACTACCAGCAATAGCCCTGCACCGTCCGCCGCCTCGCCATCAGCATCGCCCAGTGCCTCTGGCTTCAAAGCAGCTATGGTGCTACCCGGCATTATCACCGACAAAGCCTGGAACCAGGCGGGCTATACAGGGTTAGAAGAAATCAAGTCTAAGCTAGGAGCCGAAACTGCCTACGTTGAGAAAGTGGGGCAGGCAGACCAGGCAGAAGCGCTGTCTGATTTTGCTCGCCGTGGTTTCAACCTGGTCTATGCTCACGGTGGACAGTTTGATGCGGCTGCGAAGCAAGTTGCCGCCCAGTTCCCCAAAACCTTTTTTGTTGTCGTCAACGGAGCCGCAACGGGAGCCAATGTCGCCTCGCTCCGACTGGATAACCTGCAAGTCAGCTATCTCTGCGGCATTTTGGCTGCGTCAGTGAGTAAGACGGGCAAGCTTGCCTACATTGCTGGACAAGAGTTTTTGGCAACGCAGGAAGAATTGCGCGGCTTTACGCTGGGTGCAAAGTCCATTAAGCCTACCATTCAGGTTAAATCTACCTTTACAGGCGATTGGAATGATGCTGCGAAGGCGAAGGAAGCCGTCGATGCGCTGGTATCTGCGGGCGCTGATGTGGTCTATCCCTGGCTGGACAATGCTGCGCCTACTGCATTGAAAACGGCAGAAGAAAAAGGTGCCTATACGATCGGCAATACCGTTGACCAGTTCGACATCACGCCCAAATCCATTTTAACTAGTGCGGTGAAACGAATCGATTTGGCGATCGGCAAACTCGCCGATCTCTCCTCCAAAAACGAACTCAAAGGTCAACTTTACTCCCTCGGTCTCGAAGAACCAGACATTCTTTATCTTGGTAAATACGGCACTGCTGTCCCTAAGGCACTACAAGATAAAGTGAAAACAACCGAAGACGCAATTCTCGCCAAAAAGATCACCTTTGAAAGCTGCTCGGAAGGCGGGAAGGAAACCCGCTGTGTGAAAGGAGCTTAGAGAGGGGTTAGGGAGATGAGGGGATGAGGAAGACGAGGGGCAAGGGAAGCAAAGGAAGCAGGGGAGCGGAGAAAGTTTTGAGTTTTGAGTTAATTTAGCTTTTAGCTTTTAGCCTACTGCTTTGCAGAAGCAAGCTACATCCTTTAGCTTTCTAACAACTAACAGCCAATAACCCCTTCCACCGTCCGACTACTCCATGCACCCCACACCCCACACCCCACACCCTACACCCCCTTATCTCCGTCTCGATCGCATCACCAAACGCTTTGGCACCTTTACCGCCAATGACAGCATTAATTTAGAGATTCCAACGGGTGGCATCCATGCCTTGCTGGGCGAAAACGGTGCAGGCAAGACAACTCTGATGAATATTCTGAGCGGACTGTACCGTCCTGATGCAGGGCAGATTTACCTTAAGGGAAAGCCTGTCGAAATCACATCGCCCAATGTGGCAATCCAGCAGGGGATTGGCATGATCCATCAGCACTTTATGCTGGTGCCGCAGTTAACCGTCGCTGAAAACATTATTTTGGGTACGGGAGCGTCTTTACGGCTTAATCTGCGGCAGAAAGCGCAAGCCATTGCAGCAATGTCAGAGGCATACGGTCTTGCGGTTGACCCCTTTGCGGTAGTGGGTGATTTGCCCGTAGGCGCACAGCAGCGCGTAGAGATTCTGAAAGCGCTGTACCGTCAGGCGAAATTGCTGATTCTGGATGAGCCAACGGCAGTGCTAACGCCACCAGAAATCAAAACGTTTTTTGATGTGTTGCGTCAGTTAGCGGCAACAGACCATACGATTATTTTCATTAGTCACAAGCTGGAGGAAGTGCTGAGTCTCTGTGATGCTGTGACGGTTTTGCGGCGGGGACAGGTGGTTGCAACCACTACAACCAACGGTGCGACTCGCCAGGATCTGGCAAAGCTGATGGTCGGGCGAGACGTGCTGTTTCAGTTGGATAAAACTAGTGGCACTCATGCTGAGAGTGCGGTCGATCGCACCGTTCTAGCGATCCATAACCTCCATGTCAGTGACGATCGCGCTCTGGCAGCCTTGAAGGGCGTTTCGTTCCAGCTACAGGCAGGCGAAATTCTGGGCGTAGCTGGAGTGGATGGCAACGGTCAGCGAGAACTGGCAGACGCGATCGCCGGGTTGCGCCCTGCCACTCAAGGCACGATCGCGCTAAACGGCACCGATATTACCCATTGGACAGCCCAACAGCGAGTCAAACAGCTTAAGTTCGGCTATATTCCCGAAGACCGCCAGAAAATGGGGCTGGTGATGCGCTTTAGCATTGCCCGCAATCTCATCCTCAAAGCCTTCCAGCGCTTACCCTTTTGTCGTCACTGGCTGCTCCAGCGATCGGCGATCGACGCTCACGCCAACCACGCCATTCAGACCTTTGACATTCGAGCAACCAGCGGCAAACTACAGCTCAATCAACTGTCGGGCGGCAATCAGCAAAAGGTCGTGTTGGCACGTGAACTTTCAGGCGAACCCGCGTTGATTATCGCCATGCAGCCCACACGCGGCTTAGATGTGGGCGCAACCGAGTACGTGCAAAAGGCATTACTAGCCGAACGATCGCGCGGAGCCGCTATTCTCTACATCTCTACAGAACTAGAAGAAGTCATGGCAATGAGCGATCGCATTGCGGTGCTTTACGAAGGTCAGTTTCTCGCCGTGCTGGATGCTCAAACAGCGACTTCTGCAACCATTGGGTTATTGATGGCGGGTGATCGATCGTTACTCAATTCGCTGAACTAGATCCCCGACTTCTTCAAGAAGTCGGGGATCTGAAGTAGTTGATCACTCCAACCGCTAAAGCATCTTTTCGAGGAACTGCTTGGCACGATCGCACTGTGGGTTGGTGAAAAACGTATCGGGGTCTGCGTCTTCGGCTAAGCAACCCTCGTTGAGAAACCAGATGCGATCGGCGACTTCACGCGCAAAGCCCATTTCGTGGGTCACGATCGCCATCGTCATCCCCGTTTTTGCCAGCCCTTTCATCACTTCCAGCACTTCTTGCACCATTTCGGGGTCAAGCGCAGAGGTGGGTTCATCAAACAAAATCACGTCGGGTTGCATTGCCAGGGCACGGGCGATCGCCACGCGTTGCTTTTGTCCACCCGAAAGCCTGGAGGGATAGACATCTGCTTTCTCTTCCAGCCCCACTTTTTCCAACAGATCCATACCCAGCGTTCTCGCTTCGTCAGAGGAAACCTTGGATATTTTGGTCGGGGCATAGGTGACATTCTTCAGCACCGTCATGTGTGGAAACAGATGGAAGTGCTGAAACACCATCCCTAAGCTTTGACGCACTTTAGAGATATTGGTTTTGGGTGCTGTAATCTCTTCGCCCTTAAAGAAAATCTGCCCTTGTGTCGGCGTTTCTAACAGATTCATGCAGCGCAGTAAAGTCGATTTGCCGCAGCCCGAAGGACCAATCACCGCCACTACTTCACCTTTACGAATTTCAGTAGAAATGCCTTTTAGCACGTCCAGCTTGCCAAAGGATTTATGCAATCCCTCAGTTTTAATAATGGTTTCGCTCATGGTTTTTAAACTCCTGATCTAAATGGTCTAAGCGTAAATCTGCTACTAGCATGTCGCAACCGCCATTGGGATTACTGCGTCATTCGCTACGCCTTAAGCGCCGTTCGAGCGCACTGGCAGCATAGGTCAGCCCCATGACGAGAATGTAGTAAATGAGTCCAGCAAACAGCAGCGGCTCAAAGTAGATGTACTTGTTGGCACCCACAATTTGCGCAGCGCGGAGAATTTCTACCACGCCGATCGTGGAAACCAGTGAAGAATCTTTCAGCAAACTAATGGTTTCGTTGACCAGCGCAGGCAGAATGTTTTTCAACGCTTGCGGCATAATCACATCCCACATCATCAGCCAGTAAGGGATGCCCAGTGAAAGTGAGGCTTCTGCCTGACCTTTATCCACTGCCTGAATACCTGCTCGAATGGTTTCAGACATATACGCCCCAGAGTTAAGCGTGAAGGTGAGCACACCTGCCTGATACGGCGTAATGTTATAGCCCGTTAACTGCGGTGTAGCGAAGTAGACCAGCGACAACTGCAACAGCAACGGTGTGCCCCGAAAAATGGTGGTGTAGAGAAAGGAAAACCATTGCAGCGGCTTCACACCCGAAATTTTGCAGAGGGAGAGCGCCGATCCCCACACTAACCCCAACAACACAGACGAAATGGTGAAAATCAGAGTAACGGGGATGCCTGCCAGAATGAAGGGAATATCTGGCGCGATGCGTCCGAAGTCAAGATCCAAGCCGCCTTTACTGGCGGGGGCTTCGGCAGGTGGGGGAGCGGGTACTTGAGCCACGATCGCCCCCTGATGAGCCTCACCAGTGCGTTCGATCGCAGTGGTAGGGCTTTGCGCGATCGATGGTAGCGGTTGTGCCACCAGGTAACCCGCAAAGACAATCACCAGAAACGCTTGGAGGGCAACGATCGCCCAGCGCGATCGGGTCAACACAGGAATCACAGCACGTTTGTTGAAGCGTAGAAACATAAAGCGCCTTCTAATGCAGCGGGCAACAGGGTAGGGACATTACCTGTAACGTCCCTACTACGGAAGAAACGAAGAGATTTGAACCAATCGCTCAAAAATGCTTGTCAGACTACTAGGTAGGACTCACGCAAAGATCCCCGACTTCTATAGAAAGGTGATGCAGAGAGCGCCAGACTCCTGCCAGAAGTCGGGGATCTAAACCTTGTGTAAGTGCCGTTAGGGTGACTTACTGGGTGATGGTGACATTGCCCCAGAAGGCGATGGTGAGCCAGAGGGCGAGGCAGCAGGGGATGGGGGCGCACTGGTCGCAAACCACTTTGCCGCGAGGGTTTTGATTTCGCCGCTTGCCTTCATTTTTTCTAGTGCCTTGTTGAAATCGGCGACCAGTGGTGACCCTTTAGGAAAGGCGATCGCAGAGCCAGACGGACCTTCAGGCGGGATGACGTTGAAAACCAGATCGGTGCTGGAATCGGTAAAACCTTTGGCAACGGTATCTTCCACGATCGCGGCATCAATGCGGCTGGATTTAATTTCCTGGATGATATCTGGCACTTTGTTGAGCTGCTTGACCTTCATCCCCGGCACTTTTGCAGCAATTTTCTTCGCATCGCCTTCTTGAATCGAGCCTAGCTGTACGCCCACCGTTTTGCCTGCCAGATCTTTCGTCGTTTTCAAATTGCTTGCCTTGGGCGCGATGATCGTGTTCTTGGCATCGTAGTAGATGGTCGAGAAGTCAACGTTCTTCTGACGTTCGGGCGTGGGGGTCATCCCTGCCATTACAAAGTCAGCCCGCTTTGCCTGAAGTGCAGGCACCAAACCGTTAAAGTCCGATTCGTTAATTTTGAGTTCGTAGCCCAATTCACTGGCAATTTTGTTAGCAATATCCACGTCGAAACCCACAATCTTACGTTCACCACCGCCAGTGTCGTAGTACTCGTAAGGTGGATAGTCGGGCGATGTCACCATTGTCAGCACTTTTTTGCCGCTGCTTGAGGTGGTGTTTTGCCCCGGCTGGGGTGGTTCGCAGCTTGCCAGCGCACTGACAGCCACGATCGTAGTCAAGGACAATGTTAAAAGCGATCGACGTTTCATCAAACTTAGTTCCTTGTCAATGGGGCGTTGAGGTTAACGGTCTGTAATCAGGCAAATTTCACACGATCGGTACACGTTGCAAAGCCCCTGGCACAATTCTTAGCGTCACAAATTGCCTCAGCCAAGCTTTCGACCTGGAGCGATCGCGTTACAAGCAACGTTAGAACACAAAGGTGGTACGAATCACGCCCACCACAGCATCAGGATTGCGATCGTCGTGGTTAGGAGCCGTAAGCCAGATGACACCGGGCGTAATCGAGATGTTGTCTGTCAACTGGTAGCGATAGAACACTTCGATGTGGTAGCCCGTATCTCGATCGTCGCGTTGCCCCGCTGGCAGCCCGATCGCGCTGGCAACCGCTGCATTGCTGGTGCCTGTCAGCTTTGGCTGCATCCCAAACACAATGCCGCCCAGATTGCCTTTTTTACCCAAATCGGGGAAGGCTAAATTGACGGCAAAGTTCCAGATATCAGCATCGCCTCTGCTGCCCGCGCCTAATGTTCGCGCCTGTGTAAGACCGACCCAGCCGCCCAGTTCAAACCAACTGGTAATGCGGTAATCCAGCTCAATGCTGTAGCCATTGCCCACCACGGGACCCGCGCCCAGTATCTTTGCCGCATTACTGCCAGCGAGCGTATCGACCCCAAACTGTGGCGAGTAAGAGTTGATGTAGAAAAAGCCCAGCTTGAAGGTGCCGGAGTAAACAATGAGATGGGCAAAGGCGCTGTACCCGCTGTTAAACACGCCAAGCTGAGGATTATTGGGACTGTCGCCCTCGCCCTGGTAGCCAAAATCTAGTTGAAAATTGGGGCTGATCGCGTAGTTAACGGCAACGCCTGCCTGGTTGCCGATCGGAAACCAGACAGGGTTAATCTGCGCGAAGTTAGACGGCGAACCCGTTGCCTGATCGTTAAACGGCGTGATGGGATCAGTGACGATCGACGGGTCGATCGTGTTGGCATCTAAAAAGACCGTTAACTTATCGCCGATGGGAAACCGATACTGGAGTCGGTTCAGCGTCACATTGCTATTGGAACCAGTGCTAGTAGCCAGAAAGCGCGTTTCATCTGACAAATCGCTGGTGGCTCGACCCACAGGCGACACACCAAAGTCACTACCAATGTCAAACTTCCGTAGATTGGTCGCTTGCAAACGCGTACGCAGGCGATCTTTACCTGTAAAACTGGTGTCGAAATCAAGGCGCAAACGGAACCCAATGTCGGTATTGTTACGTGCGCTCGTCCGCTCACCAAAGGCATTTGCAAGATACGTAATCAGCTCTGTACCGAGCTTAGTGGTGGTTGAAAACTGCTGCTTTTCCAGCGTGGCGGCACGTGCTTCTAACGCACCAACGCGACCGCGCAGAGTGGCAAGCTCAGCGGCGAACTCTTCCTGTAGTTTTTGCAGCGCCAGCAGGTCTTCTTTTTTGACTAGATCGGCAGTGCCAGCGGCAATCAGTTCATTAATGCGATCCATACAGGCGTTCAAACCCGCTGCAAACTCATAGCGCGTTAGGGCACGGTTGCCGCGATAGGTTTTGTCGGGATAGCCCACAATGCAGCCGTAGCGCTCAACCAGCGATTGCAATGCTTGAAATGCCCAGTCGGTAGGCTTTACATCTGTGAGCTGAGAAACAGACGTGACTTGATCTACCTCGGCGATCGCTTCATCTGCCTCTGACAGCGCTGTCACTTGCTCCAGCGATCGCGCCTGACTTGACGGCTTCGCAACTTCACCCACCAGCACTGACGACTGCAAATCCAGTTTTGCTGTATTTTGAGTAGCTGCATTAGAACCGATCGTACCCTCTGGCGGTTTAACATCAGCTAATGCCGCTTGCTCAAGCAGCAAGCCACCACCCGCAAGCGCGATCGTTGCGCTCAGGGCACTCCCAAAAAGCTTCTTCATATTTTGTCTCACTCACACCACGAAAATAGTTGGCAAACACCACTGACCTTGAGCTTGCTGATGACCTTAAGCTTGCTGATGACTGTAAGCTGGCTGATAATGAGCAGGAAAGCAATCGACAATGTGGCTCAATCGTGCTCCGAGAGGCTTTGTCACATTGCGCTGGCTCTTGATTAAACACATAGATTCGATCGCTGGACATCCTGCGATGTGCGACTTTCCTAAAACCCCGAAAAGTCCGAAAGCCCTTTTCCCCAGGGAGAAGGGTGGGGATGAGGGCAAATTTAGTTGCACATCGCGTTAGTTTCTGCGATCGATGACCATTTAAAGTGGCGCGACTTGCCGAAGGAACCAAGCCTAAGCAAATTTGACACCAGAACCGAGAACCCTATGATTAAAAAGCTTGCACCCCAAGAGATTCTGTTAGATTTGATCACTTTTCAGCGAAATCACGACTCATGACTGATGCTTTTCTTCCTGCTCTCATTCAGCAGATGCTAGAACCAACGTTCTATCCTCATCCTGTCAATGAGCCGATTCAGTGCATTCAAACTCATATTTCTTATGTTCTCTTAACAGGCGACTATGCCTACAAAGTGAAGAAGCCGATGAACTTTGGGTTTCTTGATTTCTCAACGCTAGAAAAACGACACCATTTCTGTGATGAAGAACTGCGATTGAATCAGCGCGGTGCCGCAGAACTGTATTTGTCAGTTCTCCCCATCATCCAGACCGGAGAGCGCTTTCAGCTAGATGGCACAGGCGATGCGATCGAGTACACCGTCAAGATGCAGCAGTTTCCCCAATCGAGTTTGTTTACAGAACTGTTCGATCGGGGCGAGCTAACTGCGTCGCTACTGGAGCAGTTGGCACAGGTGCTGGCAGACTTTCATGCCCGTGGCGCAACCAGTGACTACATTCGCAGTTTTGGTACAGTCGAAAACATTCGAGCCGCGATCGACGAAAACTACGAGCAAACCATTCAATACGTCGGTGGACCGCAAACCCAACAGCAGTTTGACGAAACGCGCCAATACACCGATCGCCTCTTTACCGAGCAACAGGCACTCTTTGACAGCCGCGTGAAGCACAACTGGATTCGTGAATGCCACGGCGACGTGCACCTGCGAAATATTGCCTTCTGGCACGACAAGATCTTGCTGTTTGACTGCATCGAGTTCAACGAGCCGTTTCGATTTGTGGATGTCATGTTCGACATCGCTTACATCATCATGGATCTGGATGCGCGCGATCGGCGTGACCTCAGCAACCTGTTCCTCAATGCGTATCTTGAACAAACCGGAGACTGGGAAGGCTTACAGGTATTGCCGCTCTACCTCAGCCGTCAGTCCTATGTGCGGGCAAAAGTCACCTCCTTTTTGTTAAGCGATCCATCCGTTCCTGAAGCCACCAAGCAAGAGGCATCTGCCACTGCTGCCCGCTATTACCGTCTGGCGTGGGAGTATACCCAACCGCAGCAGGGACGCTTAATTTTGATGGCAGGCTTATCTGGCTCTGGTAAAAGCACCGTTGCCCGCCAACTTGCCCAACAATTGGGAGGTATCCAACTCCGATCGGACGCTGTACGCAAGCATTTAGCAGGCATTCCTTTAGATTCGCACGGGAATAATGACCTCTACACGCCTGAGATGACTCAGAAAACCTACGATCGCCTCCTGCATCTCGGCATCACCTTAGCAACGCAAGGCTACACCGTCATTTTGGATGCCAAGTACGATCGTCAAGCACTCAGGGAGGCGGCGATCGCGCAAGCACAAGCGCATCACCTACCCCTGCAAATTCTCCACTGCATGGCACCCTTACCTGTTCTACAAGAACGCCTGCATCAACGCCGTGACGATATTTCTGATGCTACGGCTGACCTGCTTTCACAACAGCACATGGATGCTTTTGGGGAAGCTGAGCAAGCGTATGTTACCGCGTTAGACACAACACAAGACTTGGCAGCACAATTAGAGAAGGTAACGGCTAAAAGGGAGTGAAAAGGCTGAGGAAACTGGGAAGGTAAGGAGCCAGCATTAACTCAACCCTCTCACTCCTCACTCCTCACTCCTTACCTCTCAGCCCCTACGCAATGTCCAAAAAGCCAGATGTCAACGTCGGTTTAGCTACGGGTGTGAAGTACTGGCTAGTCTTCATGCTTGGTTTCGCTGTGCTGGGTTATGGTCCCCTGCTGAGTATTTCTTTTGGGGCGATCGGTGGCATTGCCAGCGGGACGATTGCAGCATGGCTCAAGCCCAAAGATGAATATGAGCCAACGAAGGCAGAGCAGCAGGCAAAAGAGGAAGCAGAAGAAGGAAAAGAGGAGCCATCAGTCACCGAACCAACACGACGAGCTAGATTTCGTAAGCACGGTACTCCAGCTACACGCCGACAGCATCAATCACGCGGTCGCAAGCACTTTGGCTGGTTGTTTCGCAGAAAAATTTAGTGCCTGTAAAGAAATAAGGGCAAGCTCTTGAGCGGTTAGCGGTTAGCAGTCAGCGGTCAGCGGTCAGCGGTCAGCGGTCAGCAATAAATTTAGAAAAAAGCTGATAGCTGATAGCTAATGCAAAAGTGCGCGGCTATTTGAAATAAGCTTTTGATCCTGGAACGCAAAACATTTTAGGGCTTTTGAGGCTGCGACTGCTTCAACGTTTGAGTTGGCGACGGCTGGGCAACGGGTTCTTTTACCTTCCAGTCAGCTAACGGACGGTTCACAGCATTCTCAAAGTCGGTAGAAACTAACGCCACAGCTAAATCAGCCTTTGCCTGAGCAGGCGGATCAACCTGAGCATACAAGGCGCTACGATCGAAGTTTGGCTTACCTAGCACCAGGCGATGGGTTTGCTGGTTGGCAAGTTTTACGTCAGCGATCGCGATCGGCTTGTCTAGCCCAAACTCCGCTTGCTTGTTAGCAGGTACGGTGAGCGTTTGCTGACGCTTTCCTGTTGTTAGCAAATTGAGCAAATAAGCAACAGAGGCATCATTCGCCGCTGTTTTGTCGGGTGCCGTCATCGCCCAGACCAGCGCATCAGCAGGCGTTTGCGCCGTTGCCTGATCCGTTTTTGACGCAGTCACTCGCGCTGCCGGAGTTTTCGCAAAGGCTAATGTTTGCGTTGGCGTTGTTAGGGTTAGCGATCGTACCTCATCCTCTTTGAACGCGAAAAGCTTTTCGGTTTGTGCTTTTGCGTCTTCTCGCTGAGGCTTTCCCTGCACTTCATACAGGTAGACAAAGGCACCGAGTAAAAGGGCGATCGCCAACAAAATTAAAGGCGTTTTTTGAAATTTCATAGTGCTAAAAAAAGAAAAAGATAAAGCATGAATGCTAAAGGCTAAAAGCTGACCATTGAGCCTTTAGCCTTTAGCCTTTAGCCTTTCCACTACCGTCTCCGCCACCAAACCCCAAACGCAGCGCCAAAGCCGAGTAAGGGAAGAATGACGATCGCTGTCCAGATTGCCAGATTAGACTGCTGACCCGACAGTCCTAACCGACGATTTTTGGCTTCTTTGGGACGAATGGAAAGAGATTGGTCATCGGCGCGACTAAGCCAGCGCACTGAGTTGATGAAGACATCGCCGTTGATGCCCTGATTCACGCCACCATCTTCGGCAAAGCGGGAATTGCCGATGACGACCAAACGCGATTCTTTTGGTTTTGGGTCAGTTGCAGCGGTTGCTGGTGAAGGACTGGGGGATGAACTCGCAGAAGCAGATGGAGAGGGGCTGGCTGAAGGACTGGGTGATGGTCTTACTGGGCTGGCTGACGCGGAGGGTGAAGGACTGGGCGATGGACTGGGTGTAGATGAGGTGGCAGTGCGAGTGAGGGCAAAGCCGATGACTAACGGTCCTGGTCGATCGCTCCCTTGATCAAACTTCAGCGGTTGCGCTTTGACGTTGCTTTCTGCCCAGCTTCGTTCACTGGTAAACAGCAATGGCGTGGATTTCACGTCTGTCTGGGGCTTTACATCGATCGGCTGCGCCAGCGGATAGATCGAAAGCGCACTGCCAAAATCCTTGGTAATCGGATGGTTGCCGTACTGACTGACGGACGAAAACGCGGGACCAAGCTGAGCCAGCCTGCCAGAGACATCAATCACGACTCGCTTGTCCACAGTCACGCCCCAGCTAGTGAGCAGACTATCCAGACCCGGAGTGGTGTTGGGGTCAAGCATGAGGAACAGATTGCCACCGCTTTTGAGGTAAGTATCCAGGGCGCTGACTTCTGGTGCTAACAGCGCTTTCTGCGGTCCCGCCAGCACCAAAACATTGGCATCGGTAGGAATCGTCGCTGTTTCCAACAAGTTGAGCGGTTTGACGGTGAAATTTTTCTCTTGCAGCCCTTTTACGGCTTGCGAAATTGCGCCCTGAGACTGGTCGATCGGGTGTTCACCATGCCCCTGAATCACATAGGCAAACGACTGACGATTGCTAATCAGTTGCTCCAACGCACTGGTGAGCTTGACTTCCGATAGGTATCCCCCATCGCCGACCAGACTATCTCCCGTCGTTGGCGCGATCGTCTGCACATACTGCTTGCGACCTTCGGGCTGAAGTTCGGCAATGACATCGCCATTACTCTTGACCTCTAGCCGTTGCACAACCGATGGCTGCGTGTTGGGATCAACAAATTCATAGCTCAGTCGATCGCTCTGACGGTGATAGCTTTCTAGCAACTCACGATCGCGCGCACTGGGCTGTGGCACAAACACCCACACTTTCACAGGCTGTTTCAGATTCTTCACCAACTGCTGCGTTTCGGGTGCCAGCGAGAACAACTGATTCTCCGTCAGATCCAGCCGTCCTACATGATTGGCTGCTAGAAAGTTGATCAAGCCCAAAATCGCCACTACCGATAGGGTGGTGATCAGCGCATTGGCACCGACCTGCGTCGATCGCTGGCTCCAGAACCCTGGCTGCGTCGAGTGGTCAGCATACGTCGATTGAAATACCAGCCACAGACCAACGACAACCACGCCTGCAATAACGAGTCCCAATGGGATGGGGCTAAAGGAACCGGAGACAATACCCGCGATCGCGCCTGCAATCACCAGCATCGGTCCCAGCCAGAAGAGGTATTTGAGGTATTTCAGATTGGGAGAAAGCGTTTTCATATAACAAGAAAAATGGGAATGAAGAGAAATCGGGTTTCTGGGCGTAGCTTTGATATTCACAGCCTATGCCTACAAAGAAACCCGATTTCTGCGGTTTACGATCGCTGAAACCTAAACGCATCGATCGACTGCGCGGTCAAAAATAGCCCCAACACAATGTAGCTGGCAAACAAAACCAGGCTACTGCTGTCCAGAATGCCCTGGGTCAAATTGTTGTAGTGCTTCAGCAGAGACAGGTGACTCAACGCTGCGCCAGCAGGTCCACCGAGCTTTTGACCAAGGATTTCGACGACCCAGAGAAAGAGGACTAAGCCAAAGGTGCCGATCGCAGCCAGAATCGTACTATCGGTCAGCGAGGAGACGAACATTCCCAGCGAAAGAATCGCCGCTGCCAGCAGAATCAAGCCTAGATGCGCCACCAACACAATGGTAAAGCTGAAAGGCGGCGTGGTGGTACTGAAAACGATCGCCTCATAGATCAGCAGCGGCAGCACCATCGTCGCAAAAAAGGTCAGCACGCCTAACAGCTTACCGAGCGCCACCGCCCAATTGGTAATCGGTGACGTTGCTAAGAGTTCCAATGTGCCACGCTTGCGTTCTTCGGCATATAAGCCCATCGACAAAATCGGCAGGATAAAGAGAGCAATGGAACCCAGGGTACTCAAGAAGAACTGCAAGAACTGATAGGGCACATCGATCGGCGACTGATAACCAGCACTATCCGCGTAAGCAACCTGCTGCGTAATGCCGCCCAAAATAGAAATAAAGAAAAAGCCTGCCAGCAGCCAGAACACACCCGCGATCGCATAGGCAAGCGGCGACGCAAAGTAGCTCTGTAGCTCGCGGCGGTAAATTGCCAGAATGTTGCTCATAATCACACGCATTAAGCTGCTTCTCCCGCTGATGGTTCAGCCTCTTCGCCCTCAGATTCGCTCTCAGACTCCAAATCGGTGGTGGTATCCAGAGGCTTTTCCTCGGTCGTCAGTTCCAAAAAGACATCTTCGAGTGTGGCTTGCGATCGCCGCATTTCGTACAGCCCCACACCCGCACCAACGACAGTCTTGGCAATATCTCGACCGACCAGTTCTGTCCCTGGTTCAGCAATCACCCGCAGCTTGTGGTGCTCCGGCAAGTCGGTAGACACTCGCTCGACCAGCTTGACGTTCGGCAAACCCTGGAGAAAAACCATCAAACGGGAGTGAATGTCTGCTGCCTCGCCATCGACTTCTAGCTCATAACCAGAGCCGCCTGTAAGCTGTGCCATCAGGTTTTCGGGTGTATTGGTCGCCACGACACGACCTTTGTTGATGATGGCAATGCGATCGCACGTCATGCTCACTTCCGGCAAAATGTGCGTCGAAAGAATCACCGTATGATCGCCTGCCAGATTCTTGATCAGACTGCGAACTTCGGCAATTTGACGCGGATCTAACCCGACGGTTGGTTCGTCCAGAATGATGGCTGGCGGATCGTGGACGATCGCCTGTGCGATACCCACTCGCTGCCGATAGCCTTTGGATAGCTTGCGAATGAGCGTATGGCTCTTTTCGGTCAGGTTGCAGCGCTTGATGGCGGTTTGGACGCGATTCGGGCGATCGCCCGCACTCACACCTTTAATCCGTGCCACGAAATGCAAAAAGCCTTCGACTGTCATATCTGGATACAGCGGTGGCGTTTCGGGCAAGTAGCCAATATGCTTCCGCACTGCCATCGAATTGTCGTGGACTTCAAACCCTGCCACCTTTGCCGTTCCCGCTGAGGCAGGCAGATAGCCCGACAAAATCCGCATCGTCGTGGTCTTTCCGGCTCCGTTGGGTCCCAAGAACCCCAAAATCTCCCCTGGTTCCACCGCGAACGTGACATCCTCAATGGCAGGGGTTGAGCCGTAAACTTTGCTTAAGTGCTCAACTTCAATCATGTGAACCTCACGAATCAGGGCAGCTTGATAATACCCATCTCTACCCCAGGTTATATCAATTGAGACGGTACAGCGACAAGCCAAGTTTCAGTGAAGTTACTGAGCGTCATTTTGAAAGGCGATCGCTAAAGGGTTGTAAAAGCTATCAGCTATCAGCTATCAGCTATCAGCTATCAGCTATCAGCTATCAGC
>NZ_JCACKI010000018.1:0-87198 GCF_059505325.1 Tildeniella sp. | reverse complement strand
GCGCTAACCTGGGTATGGAAGTGATGCACGAGCGCAATGCGCACAACTTCCCGCTGGATTTGGCAGCAGGTGAAGCGACTCCTGTAGCCCTCTCGGCTCCTAGCATCAACGGTTAGACTCTCACTTGCAATTGCTTTGAATCCAGAAGCGCTCCCTCACATGAGGGGGCGCTTCTGGCGTGGGAAGCTATAGTACATTGTGGCTGCTGGTAAACGCCTAGTACAGACTGGTAAGTTGTAGTGGATTCAGCGATAACATGAAGCCATAATGGATAACTAAGGCAGTTGAATAATGTCTATAGCGGTTCCTAATTCAGTGAAGTACAGTCGCAAAGAGGCAGAGGGCAGAGGGCAGAAGTTAAAGAGAACGGCGGCTTTCCTTCTGCCTTAAAACCTCAGCCCTTGCACCTCACTCTAATGGGAATCGCTATAGACCAAGCTAACCAGGAAGACTTAAAGCCTGCTTAAAAGTAGGTGTGCTAGTACTGGAATAGGGCATCTATGATGGCGATTAATGCACCAGGAGTATCTGCACATGGAATCTGAACCTCGCCTAGAACCAACACTTCCGCTTGACGATGCTAGACATCTAGAGAAGCTGAAAAGCACTATTGAACGGGCGATCGCGGATGGTAAATTGACCGCTCAAGAAATGCAAACGATCAAAGCGATCATCTGGTCAAACGGCAAAGTCAGCCCAGAAGAACTGGATTTGGTTCGAGAACTGATTCATGAGAAAGTCGCTAACGGAGAAATTGTTTACGATTGGACGTAAGTAACAGTACCTAAAACTCGTTATTGGCGCAGCAGACATTATAAATCAGGTCGTATGAGTATTTAATTACACTTAGTAGCGTATCGATGATCCCCGTTCGAGTGGGCATACTGAAGAGTGAAGTAGGTGATGCTTATGCTTGCCTGTTCGTTCATTCAGCGTTAACACGCGTCATCACGCTATGTCTGTGCAAAAGATTCAGCTCGAAGCACTTCAGAAAATTCGACAGCATATTCAGCATGGCTTCGCACTGCCCGAGGCAGAGAACCATCCACGATCGTGGTCTTCATCTGATGAGGAAGCAGAGATCCCAGAACCAGGTTCGCTGAGCGACTTGGGCAATCTGTTTAATTTCGGCGGTTCAATGCATGAGCCGACCCATGCGCCGAATACGCGTGGTGAGTGGTTTATTAGTGCTGCAAATCCAGGTACCGTGTTGCTAAAGCTTCCTGGTCTGACGCTAAAGCAAGATGTCCGTCTAGTGGGCTATCTACATCGGCAGCTAGAGGATGGAATCGGAGTTGTTTGGGCAGTGCCAGAGTCACTAAGCACCACGGCTCAGCTAGCAAAAGCGCTGGCAGCTAGCGGCGATCGCACCCATCCCCCTCACCCTGACGGTGCGTTTAAGAGCCTTATGGAGGTTGTTGATGGCGATCGCTCGGCGGCTTCTTTTATCATCGCTTCCCTTCTGCAGCGTGAACTAGGAGAGTTCGGTCGACTTGGCAAAACCAGTAATTGGTCGCATCATCGACTCATTGGTGCTGTACCAACGCAGGTGCAGTGGCAATGGAAGGTTGAGGCACCAAAAGACCTGTCCCCTAAAGTCATCCTGTTTGCTGATGGTCGGGCAGCGATCGAATTTTTTAGCTGTCGGATTGTGCCACCGATAGCCCTCTTCCAGCATCTTGACCAGTATTCTGATAAAGATTACAAAGCAACGGTTTTAGATCGGACGATCGCGATCGTTCAGCGGGCATAAGGAAACAACAAACGTCTATGGCGATCCTAAATGAATCGTGAGAAGCAGTACGGATAGCAGCTCTTAGAGGCTGTTTGAAAAGTGTCTGGCGGTTAAAACCGCGACTACATTAACAAAGTCCGCCTGCGCGGACTACCTCAGCACGAGGGTTTTGGCACCTGCGTAGGCAGGTTTTGTGCGTGTAGCCGCGACTTCAGTCGCCAGAGCTACACGCATCTGGACTTTTAAAACATCCTCTTAGCCGTCAGCGCTCAATAACTTTCTGCTCACAACTAATTTGGGACTGCTATGTTTTGTCTAGCGCAAGCGGACTGTAACAGTGTAAGAAGGACGCTGTTTGGCTTCACGTTGAGATTTGACGAGCCGAAACTCTGGGTCTATGTAGAGATGTTCTAACTGTGGCGTTGACTTAAAGATTGTCGCAAATCTTTTTGCAGTTTTCCGATCCAAATTTTGGAAGTCAGGCGCTTCTAAAAAGTCTTTTAGAGAAGCAGACTTTGATTGGGTCTGAGCAATTTTATTAAACCAAGCCTCCGCTCGTTCGACGCTGAGTGGCAGATGTCCAAATCTTAGTTTCTGCTTAATCGCAACGTTTTGAATATACCAATGTCCGTTTACTATTTGATAGTTCTGTAGGATCAGAAAATCATAAGCAAACAGAAAAGATGGCATTTTATTTAGTAACGGCAGCTGCTTTCCTGGAGCATAGCGAGCCACGTTAGCATAATAGCCGTCAGCATGAAAAATTTGATAGGATTGCTCTCGCAGCCGACCGGGAATGGTGTCTTGAAACGGAATAGTAGACCAAATCGGTGTCCATGCGCCAATGACAAGCGGAATTTGCTCTTCGACCTTTGTAAATGGATTGCGGGTACTCAGTTCCTTACAAAGCGGCTCCAGTGTGTCTTTAAAGAACTGCACTTTTTGGCTCAAAGGATCGGTATCACGGTTTTTAGTCAAGCGCAATAGTTCATGCTTAAGTGCTTCTGTAGACAGTTGATGCAACTGTTCCGAGCTAAGGACGTTTTCTACCATGCGTTGCTATCCTGTGCGTTACGGTTCTACAAAGTTACAGCGATGTAGGTGGGAAAAAAGGAAGCGCTTTCAAGCAGCAAAGCGACTTCCACTGTGTTAATTGTATCGATTCTAGAGGTGTGTTTGAGGTATCCTCTACGCCACTTTAGTTGCTTGAGCGACAGCACAACTCTCTTGATAGGCGGTACCATAGCAGTCTCAAATCAGTTGTGAGCGGAGCTTAATCATGGAGCGATCGGCGGTCAGCCATCAGCTTTTCTCCAACCGCTGACCGCTGTAGCTTGCTTCTCCGAAGGAGTTCGCTGACTGCTTGCTAGCCATATTGCTTCTCACGATTCATCTAGGATCGCTATATCACCCTCTGCACCTGTTTAAATTAACAGGTTTTTTAGGTAAAAGGCTGAGAACGGTGCAAGCAGGTGGGTGTATCCCTGCTCATAGTGTTAGACCTGAAAACTTTGTAGCAAGGTACACAAGCAGTA
This sequence comes from Tildeniella sp., assembly GCF_059505325.1. Classification (NCBI taxonomy): domain Bacteria; kingdom Bacillati; phylum Cyanobacteriota; class Cyanophyceae; order Oculatellales; family Oculatellaceae; genus Tildeniella; species Tildeniella sp. The sequence continues at coordinate 83,928 of NZ_JCACKI010000018.1, read as the reverse complement.
TCAAAGCCTGCTTTTAAGCTTCACACAAGCAGACAGCTAACCCTGTCGGTTAAAACTGGTTTAAGGAGGATATGGAAGTCGAAAGTCAGGCAATTGAGCGTTCAAAGGTCTACACTTTCGACTTCTGTTTTTTGCTCGATCGCCGACAGACTGCTAAGTCGTAGTTGGCGAGTTCGACGGTTGAGCCTTCACTAAAGCGGTATCCCTGCGACTGGAAAACTGATGAAACGTCACGTGCGATCGACGCTCTAAGCATCTCTATGTGCTTTGTCTAAGTGCTTTGTCTAAGCGCGCGAGGTCTTGTCTTACGCATTGATCACTTAAAGTGAATGACTGGTCTAACGATTCTGGACTTTGAGTGAGGAAAAGCGTCGTTTTGTATGGTTATCCTGGTAATTCTGGCTGACCGCTCACACTAGCTGCTAACAACTTTTTTACTGAGGATAAAAGAATGCCTGAAGTAACCACTCCTGCACATAAAGCTGGCGATTTCTTCGTCGATTATGAAGAGAAAGTTTTTGAAGATGTCAAAGCGGAACCAGGCGAAAAAGCGCTGGTAACCTTCCATACGGTCGCGTTTGAGGGTTCGATCGGTCTGGTAAACCTGCTGCAAGCGTTACGACTGCTGCGGAAAGGCTTTGAAACGTCTGTCTTGCTCTATGGTCCTGGCGTGACGCTTGGCGTGCAGCGCGGTTTTCCCAAGATTGGGGATGCTGCCTTTCCTGGACACCAAAACTTCAACGACCAGCTCAGCAAGTTCATGACTGAAGGTGGTAAGGTCTATGCCTGTCGGTTTGCACTGCAAGCGTTATACGGTCACGGTGAACCTTCGTTGATGCCCGGAATTCGTCCCATCAGCCCTCTTGATGTGCTGGACTTGATTTTGCTACACCGTAGGGACAATGCCTTCATCTTGGATACGTGGACGGTTTAGGGAGTTTTAGGTGATGAGCGTTGAGTGGGGCAGAAATCTCAGCTTAAAACTCAACGCTCAACGCTATTAACTGGATTGAGGAGGCGTTGTGGATTACTCACGCACAGTTCGGGCAGCAGCGGTGCAAATTAGTCCGGTGTTGTTTAGCCGCGATGGGACAACGGAGAAAGTGCTGCAAGCGATCGCCCGTGCCGCCAAGGAGGGCGCACAGTTAGTTGTCTTTCCTGAAACGTTTGTACCCTACTATCCGTATTTCTCCTTTGTGCAACCGCCCGTGCTGATGGGTAAGGAACACATGCGGCTATATGAGGAAGCGGTCGAAATTCCGGGTGCCGTGACAGATGCGGTTAGCCGAGCAGCACGATCGTACGAAATCGTCGTTGTGCTAGGTGTAAATGAGCGCGATCGTGGTTCCATCTACAACACGCAGCTTATCTTCGATGCCGATGGATCACTGCTGCTCAAGCGACGCAAGATTACTCCGACCTATCACGAGCGGATGGTTTGGGGGCAGGGCGATGGCGCAGGCTTAATGGTGCAAGATACGGCAGTGGGTAAGATCGGTGCCCTGGCGTGTTGGGAGCATTACAATCCACTAGCCCGCTTTGCACTCATGGCACAGCATGAGCAGATCCACTGTGCCCAGTTTCCCGGCTCGATGGTCGGGCAGATTTTTGCTGACCAAATCGAGGTGACGATTCGCCATCATGCGCTGGAGGCAGGCTGCTTTGTAGTGAACGCAACAGGCTGGCTTTCACCCGAACAAGTTGGACAAATCACCACTGATGAGAAGCTTCAGAAAGTGCTGAGCGGCGGTTGCCATACCGCCATTATTGGACCGGAAGGTACGCACCTTTGCCCACCCATTACCGACGGGGAAGGTATGGCGATCGCCGACCTGGACTTTGCGCTCATTACCAAGCGTAAACGCATGATGGATTGCGTCGGGCATTACGCACGTCCTGACTTGCTGCAACTACGGTTGAACCCGAGTCAGTGGTCAGTTGTGAGTGGGTTGCAGACTACAGGAGACACCTCGCAAACAGCAGAAGTTTCCAGCTCGATCGCGATGCCGCTGACGGAATTTCTCACGCTTGAGCAGTGAGAGCCTGTTAGAAAAGTTCAGGCTAAATGAGCGGTCAGCCAGCGATCAGCAGTCACAAGAAGCAGGGGAGACAGATGAGGCAGAGGGAGCAATTCAACGCTCAACACGTCTCTCCATTCCCCACTCCCTATTCCCCACTCCCTAATCTTCATGAATAAACAACAGTTAATTACAGAGCTTCAGACTAACGGATTGAGGCTGCTTGAGGAGACAGGTGCTGCGGGACGCAAGGGTGGTGCAGGACCGTCTGACCACAAAGCGGTGACGGTGGATGGTACGACTGTGATGGTGCCGATCTATACGGGCACGGCATCTCGATCGCCCTACTCTGTGTCGCTGGATGCCACGACAGAGCAGACTGTGCTCCATTGTGATGATGACGCGATCGCGCCGATCGCCTTTCCGCATCAGCCGACGTTTTACAGTTTGACTACAGCCGATGGCATTCCCTACTGGAAGATTGCCCTGCTGCACAGTCACGATGTGCTGGCAACTACGGTACTGCAAACCTGTATGCGCTACACCGATGCGGCAACGTCCTGTCAGTTTTGCGCGATCGGGCAATCGTTGGAGGCGGGTCGGACGATCGCCCGTAAAACGCCTGCTCAACTGGCAGAGGTCGCAGAAGCGGCGGTGCGACTGGATGGTGTAAAGCATATGGTGATGACGAGCGGTACGCCAAATACGAGCGATCGGGGTGCGGCTTACCTGACCGAATGTGCAAGAGCCATCAAGCAGCGAGTCGCCTTGCCGATTCAGGCACAGTGCGAACCACCCGATGACTTCATCTGGTTTGAGCGCCTCAAGGCGGCTGGTGTAGACAGTTTGGGAATGCACCTGGAGGCAGTCGATCCGCACGTGCGTGCCAGAATTATGCCAGGGAAAGCGACCGTACCTGTGGAGTACTACTACGAAGCGTTTGCTGCGGCTGTTCAAGTTTTTGGCTGGGGGCAGGTTAGTACCTATCTGCTGGCAGGTTTGGGCGATGATTTGCCAACTTTGCTGGCAGCTTGCGATCGCCTGGTAGCGATCGGGGTTTATCCGTTTGTCGTGCCTTTTGTGCCGATTAGTGGTACTCCATTAGCGAACCACACGCCGCCCACTAGCGACTTTATGCTGCCGCTCTATCGTGGAGTCAGTGAGATGCTTAACCGTGCTGGTATTTTTTCTCAAGATATCAATGCAGGATGCGCTAAGTGCGGTGCATGTTCGGCGCTTTCGACGTTTGAGTCGTAGCGGTCAGGGGGCAGCGGTCAGCTATTAGCAGTTGGCGTTTAGTTATCAGAATCAACTCAAACCGTTTCTTCCATGTCTATGCTTTCTTACTGTTTCAAACTAGCAACGTCATCGTCAGAACTGAGTGGCTATTTTGCGCTGCGGCACTCTATTTTTGTGGAGGAGCAGCGATTGTTTCAGGGTGGGGATGTGGATGAGAGGGATGCGATCGCGTATCCCATTGTGGCGTTGGCAGCGGATGTGGAGGGCACCGCAGAGACGCAGAGGCGCAGAGGCATCGAGCCGCTTGTCTTGCCGCTGGCGCATCATCCTGTGTTGCTGACGCACCATACTCGCTGTCTGCAAAACTCTCCTGTGTTGGGTGTTGTCAGGATCTATGAACCGGAACCCGGTCTCTGGTATGGTGGCAGGCTCGGTGTACACGAGGCATATCGTCGTGCGGCACGGATTGGGAAAGGGCTGATTTATAAAGCTGTGACGACTGCTCATACGTGGGGGTGCGATCGCTTTCTCGCCACCGTACAGCTTCAAAACGTTCGGTTCTTTCAACGGCAGCACTGGCATTCTCTTGAAGAAATGACGATTCATGGATTGCCGCATCACTTGATGGAAGCCGACCTGAACTACTATCCACCTGGTACAGAGCAGCGTCCAGCCCTGTCCAGTTTCATCAGGGAAGCCTCTTGAAGCTGGCAGAGCTTGCAGCACACTTGCAACGATCGCTGGGTATTTTGCATAAGCAGGATATTCAAACGGTGGCGCGACGGTTGGGAGAAGGCAGAAGGCAGGAGGCAGGAGGCAGGAGGCGGCAGGAGGCAGAAGCTAATACACCTCACACCTCACACCTCACACCTCACTTCCGCGAAGAGGCAGAAGGCAGGAGGCAGTACCCACTCCCCACTCCCTACTCCCCACTCCCCACCCTCCTCGGTGACGACTGTGCTGCGATTCCCGATGGTGAAGGGTACTTATTGCTGGCAGCGGAGGGCATGTTGCCATCGCTGGTGGAAGCGGAACCCTGGTTTGCAGGTTGGTGTGCGGTCATGGTGAACGTGAGCGATATCTATGCGATGGGCGGACGACCGATCGCCGTGGTTGATACCATCTGGAGTCAAACAACGGCGATGAGTGAACCGCTGTTGGATGGGATGAAAGCGGCGGCTGAAGTGTATAGTGTGCCGATCGTGGGTGGACATACGAATGGGCACAGTCCGTACAATGCGCTTTCGGTTGCCATTTTGGGACGAGCCAAGCGTTTGCTGACCAGTTTTGACGCGCAACCGGGCGATCGCCTGCTCCTTGTTACAGATTTTCGCGGTCAGCCTCACCCTCACCAACCTTTTTGGAATGCCGCAACGACGGCAGATCCAGTGCAGTTGCGTGGTGATCTGGCGCTTTTGCCTCAGTTAGCAGAAGCAGGGCTGTGTCGGGCTGGCAAGGATGTGAGTATGGGTGGTGTTGTCGGTACTTTGTTGATGCTGCTGGAAACCTCAAACTGTGGCGCAGTGCTGCATCTAGATGCGGTTCCTTGTCCGCCAGAGTTGCCGTTGGAGCGATGGCTGCTGTGTTTTCCCAGCTATGGCTTTTTGCTGAGCGTGCGTCCAGAGAATGTTGATGCGGTACGATCGCTCTTCCATCAGCGTGATTTAATTTGCGAGGCGATCGGTGACATGCAGGCAACACCCCAACTTGTACTTAAAGACGAAACAGAAGCGGTCGTCTTTTGGGATCTTTCTGAGCAAGCGTTGACGGGCTTTTCTCCTACCAACTAATAGCTTGCTAAAAAATAGCTGCACACTTTCGGATCAGCTCTTAGCTGACCGCTGACCGCTGACCGCTGACCGCTGACCGCTGACCGCTGACGGCTTACTACTGTGCCACTTTCTGGTGCTGTCCCGCCAGATCAGCCACGATCGCCACAAACTGATCAATGTCGGTTGGTTTGACGAGTGCCCGTTGAAAGCCTGCTGCCAGGATCTGTAGCTGTGTTCCCTCATCCGCAAAGCCTGTCACTGCCACCGCTGGAATTTGCGCGTTCGTTGCTACGGGTAAGACTCTTACCTGACGCAGAAATTTGAAGCCGTCGATATATGGTAGTCCAATATCACTAATGAGCAGGTCAAAGGACGTGGCTTGCATCGCTGCCAACGCTGACTCAACCGAGGCTTCTGTGCTGACCGTTGCACTCTCTTCTGTGAGCACAAAGGTATACAAAAATCGTGTATCGGGATCATCATCCACGAGCAGCACCTTTAAGCCTTGCAGAACGGGAAAGTTCATAGTTCTTCTTGCTGTTGGCGATCGACGGACGCGCTTTGCAACACAAACCTCTCATGCGATATTGCTAGTTTAAAGGACAAATCTCGTAGGGCAAAGCGCTCCTACTCTGTCGAAGGAATGAAGTAATTTCGGTCAAAAGAGATAATTATGGTCGTATAACGAACCCTTTGACTAAGCTCCGGTTTGAAAAAACCTTCCTAATGAATCTTAATCAGAATAGCCGCATCATCATTGTCGATGATATCGCCGACAACTTGCTTCTGCTGCAACTTGTTTTGGAGGCAGAGGGCTACCGTATTGAACTAGCAATGAGTGGCAGTGCAGCACTCTCCAGCATTTGCGCTTCGCCGCCCGATCTCGTCTTGCTGGATGTGATGATGTCTGGTATGAACGGCTTTGAAGTGACGCAACAGCTTCGCCAGTCTAAACACTTTTCAATGCTGCCGATCGTGCTCATCACGGCTGACCGAGAGATTGACCTCGATCGGGCGTTAGCAGCGGGAGCAAACGACGTGATCTGTAAACCCGTCGATCTGGATGAACTATTGGTTCGAGTCAGTGCCTGGTGTCACTAATACTCTTTCAATGTTAAGTATTTCAACTTCCCTTGATCGTAATTTCAGTACGATTTTAAACACAAACGGGTGCAATGTTTTGGCGTTGCTGTGCGTAACGGGGCATCCCCTCACCCTTACCCTCTCCCACTGGGAGAGGGGACAAGAGAATCCGAAAGCCCTTCTCCCCAGGGAGAAGGGTGGGGATGAGGGCACATGAGGCAGAACTCACCCCTACAGGACTGTGCCACGCTCACACTTTATGATTGGGCATCCCCTCACCCTTACCCTCTCCCACTGGGAGAGGGGACAAGAGAATCCGAAAGCCCTTCTCCCCAGGGAGAAGGGTGGGGATGAGGGCACATGAGTGACTGGCTTAGAAATCCCCCAGTCGTTTAAGACACTCAGGCACTTAATTCCTGTCAGGTCGCATGGGCTTATAGAGCCAGTCGAACTCATTGCGCACCACGCCATAACACTCACAGGAGAACTCTTCTAAGCCTGCTCGATCGGTGATTTGAATGCGACCGCGCGTATAGTGAATCAACCCAGCGTGACTGAGCATCCCGGCTGCAACCGTTACACCCGATCGACGTACGCCAATCATTTGGGCAATAAATTCTTGCGTCAGCAGAAACGTATCGGACTGAACGCAATCTGCCACGAGCAGCAGCCAACGAGCTAGCCGTTCTTCAGTCGTATGAAACCGATTGCAGACACCTGTTTGGGCGACCTGGGTAAAGAGCGCCTGAAAATAGCGCAGCAGCAACTTTTGCAGGGCACCGCCGCGATCGAACTCGGTTTGCAGTACCGTCGCCTTGAGCTGCCAGGCTTCACCTGCCATCTGTACAAACGCACGATTGGCTTTTGTCATGCCGCCCAGCAGCACGGGCATCCCCGCCATGCCTTCTTGCCCAACCAAGCCCGACTCCATCGTAGAGCCATCTTCCAGAGTGGCAACTAACGAAATAATGGCATGTCGTGGAAAGTACACCTCTGTAATGAGGTCGCCTGCTTCATAAATGACTTGTCTTAGCGCGAGTGTCACCAGCTTCAGATGAGGCTGAAGGCGCTGATAGTCCTCTGTTGGTAGCGCATCTAGTAGCCGATTGCAGGGCGAACCAATGGCTTTAGAATTGGGCACAACAGTTTCTCCTTGTAGTGTCAGTTTGAGAAAAAACAACTGACGCAACAGGGAGAAGAGTGTGAAGTCCGACCCAAGATGTCAAATAAAATGCGTTTTCTAGCCAGAAGGTGTCCGGCTCTCTACTACCACTGTAGAGCAAGAATAAAGCTACCGCCTAACGGATGCAGCGTCTGTACTAATTTGAACATAGGCGTTTAGAGAAACTACCAAAAGAGGCACTGCACAACGTCGAGAGCCGATACAAGAAGGTGCGATTGTCCGATCGCGTCCCAGCCTCAGTAGACCGCTTCCTCTTGGGGCGGGGATTACCGCTAGAGCCGTGCCAGTGTTGAAAAGTGTACAGACGAAATTTGCTATGAGTGATTCGATCGGCGAGACAGATCAGCACCTACGTTCTGTTATGACGTTCTACTCCGTTTATCTCGTTGATGGGCTAGTTGAACTCTACGCACTGGAGCAAGAATCTGTAGCAACTGCACGAGGAGGGCGTTTAATCTCGACGCAGAGAGGCTATCAGCTTGCCTGGAACACTGCGATCGAACTAGCTGAAGAGAAGCAATTGCCACTGGTCGATCGCACCACTTTACTGTCAGCGGTGAACAAAGAGCAGTGAGCCTTGATGAATGTACTATGAATGCGTTTAGAGCAACGGTCACGTTAGCGTTGCCAACTGCACATCGTCACATTGATATTGCAGCCAGCGCACAGCGTTGGGCAACCCACTGCATTAGTATGAACACTGCGGATATTACTGAATGCAGCGCGTGACAGTAACATTGCAGCGCGATCGCATAGTTCTGCGACTGGCTACATTCACATCGCCTCACCCACCCTCACTGCAACTGCCTGCACTCATAGCAATGCTGTAGATAAGCAGAGCGATCGCTGCCCTGACACTACACGTTGCAGGGCGTTAGTTTTTCCTGCGTAGGGGTACATTAAAAGTGCAATTTTATACCCTAATCCGCATTATGCCGATTCAACAACCCAACCGTCGCCTTTCGCCTCAGTTGATCAACCAAGACATTGATTCGTTCAACGGTATTGGCACCATTCCTACCTACAAAACCACTCGCCCTGAAGCAACCACTGAAGCCTTGCAGAGTGCGTTCCAACGGATGATTACCCAACAGCAAATTGAGACCGAAAAGCAAGCACTCTACAAAGCTGCCGCTGATGCTGCCCGCCAAGCAGAATGGGAGTTCCACAACGCAGTCATTGCGATGAAAGAAGTCGTGCGCGGACAGTTTGGCTCTGATAGTAACGAAACCCGATCCGTTGGTCTAAAGAAAAAATCCGATCGCAAACGCCCCACACGTGCCAAGATCGCCCTCATCTAATGACTACCGCCCCGCGATTTTATCAGTGGTGGCAACGCGCGATCGCTCGGTCAGCTTTTGAGACATGGTTGAGCGATCGCACTCAATATAATAGTTCTCAATATAATAGTTGAATGATTCATCTGCTTCGCGATCGCGCTACTCCAGAGCAACTGGACGAAATGCTCGACACATTGGGACTGTATATCAAGCTAGCTGTGGACGTTGAACAGAGAATTCTGGTTGGTGGGGGAGAACTGCACGCAGATTGCGAAAAGGTACTGTTGGAGGAGGGTAGTCAGCAGGAAAAGATCTGGGGTGCCAGTTGGATTCCGCTAACGCAAACAGTATTGTATGAATCGATTATCAACCTTCGTCCACGTCAAGATAATCGTTCAATGGACATTCTTGATTCGGCGATTCAAGCACAAGTGGCTGATATCACGCGGCAGTTGTTGGGAGACGTATGAAAGATCAAATCTCACTGCGAGAACGCTATTTGCAAGAATCGTTGCCTAGCCGTCTAGGTGAGTTAGCGGCAAATTTAGCACGAATCAAATCATCCTCTAGCAATTTATTGCACGAGGCTTTAGTAAAACACTTAATCGAAGAAAGCCAGTTGTATATTCAATGGACGATTGGCGATACAGAAGCAGAAACTGCTTTTGTATTGAGAAGCTTGCAAGGACAACTCTCCCAGTGGCAACAAAACTGGAGCGTGATCTGGGTCGATGCCCTGCAACGAATGGAGCGAGCCGAGCAAGCAAACGTTTGGTCAGAGCGAATATTAGAACTGTCAGGGTTGCTGTCTGAGTCAACGATTAGCGCCTGATTTGGGTTCGGTGCGTTAAGCTTTGGCAAGCAAACGTCTAAAGGATACAACGACAGCAAAGCCAGCACGAACGCCTCGGATGTAGTTTGAGTGAGTCGTGCGTAATCCAGGTAGCAGACTGATGGTTGGACGACGCTGTACTGTTGATGAGACACTACATTCTTCACTTCGCTCCATGCGTCTGATGCCACCCCGGTTAGGAAGTTTAACTCGTTGGTTAACTCAGATCAGCGTTGCGCTTCTACTCCTCACTCTTTCTGTCAAAGCACAGCAGATGACTGCGAACAATGTCGATCGTGATGCTATTCGTGCGGTCATTCAGCGACAGCTACAGGCATTTCAAACGGACAATGCCGAGGAAGCGTTTACCTTTGCCAGCCCTGAGATTCGCGCTAAGTTCGGTACCGCCAAAAACTTCTTTCAGGCAGTGAAAACGAGCTATGCGGCAGTTTATAGACCGCGATCGGTCATGTTCGAGAAGCTCGTCATCGTGCGGGGCATTCCCACTCAGGAGGTAATTTTACTCGCCCCAGATGGTGAACTGGTGAAAGCGCTTTATTTGATGGAAAAACAGCCCGATCGTACCTGGAAGATTAACGGGTGCATTCTCATGCCGCTGCCAGGACAAAGTATTTAATGCTTGTGCCCTTTAGTTGGGCGTTTAGCGCCTATGCAGCTTTAAAGGGCGAACGATGGGGATCGAACCCACGAGTGGAGGAATCACAATCCTCTGCCTTAACCACTTGGCTACGCTCGCCACGCGATGCTCAGTATAGCATTGGTAGAAGCGTCGTGGGATTAATTCCTCCAAAGATACTGCTAGCACTACCTTTACAGTCGCTAAATTGCTTGGTATCGTCGAACGACTTCTACTTGATCACTCAAGGGTGTGCATTGAGATGAGATCCGCCATAATTGAGGCAGTGTCTCTACTGAATATGCGGCACATTTGACGATAGACTAAATCCAGTTTTGTCTGATACGGCTCGCCTGAGCCGACGCATTACAGTCATCAATAAGGTTGCAATCATCCGGCATGGTTAACCATCTCAAGCGCACAGAAACTGTTGCAACCCCACAGGGCAGCATGAAGACGCTCAGAATCGGTGCGATCGTGGGCGGTTGTCTGCTGGCAGCGTTAGGTGGCGCACTAGCCGTGACCAATCCTGGTCAGGAGGCATACAATGAGTTTGCTACACAGGCTGCGATCGACTATTTAAATGTAGAAGCCTGCGCTAAGGCACCAACCGTGTTTGGTTTGCAAACGCTCTGTCAATCGGAGCTAAAGTCCAACCAGTCCAAGATCAAAACGATCATTGCTGACGGCACACAGCGGCAAAATTTTGTTGTCTTTAGTCTCTACACCACTGATCTATCGCTTAACCCAGACCTTCCTTCTTACCATGTCGAAAGCGTGGGTGTCTTAGGGCGGTTCATCATTTACAAAACGCAAAAGCGCTAAAGTTTCGTGCAGTGGCAGCAGGGCGCTGGACATACGGTGCAGGCAGGAATGAACTCGCTCAGGTAAAATCTGGTAGAGTACAGGCTGAACCACGGTTTACTTCAGATGGAACTGGAAGAACCTCAACCTCAACGGCAAATAATGTCGAAAGATATGGGTCGATCGACCGACCAGTCCCAACTTTCTCAGACAAACTTAGAGCAACTGCAAGCTCAACTTGATCAGCGTCAGACTCAGTTAGAAACGATCGTTGCTCAATTAGATCAAACTCAGCTTGAGTTAGAAGTATCACGTGCTCAATTGGCTGCGTCCGAAGCTGCAATGGCAGCACTGCGGCAGCACATTGACTGGATGGAAACTAGCAAGTTTTGGAAAGTTCGAGGCAAATGGCTCAAGTTGAGTGCGCTCAGTGTTGCTTCATTGAAGCTGAGTGTTGCTCCATTTAAAGCGTTATTACCTGCTCTATCGACTGCAACTGTCCGAGCAACCCTTCTTGCTCAGCGCCAGCAATGGTATTGGCTATCTGGAATCTTGCTTAGGGGCACTCATTCTCTACTTGAACCTGAACAAGCGACAAAAATTGCGGCTGCTCAATCAGGTCGATTCAGTTCGTCTCACTGCTTTGCTGAGCCACCTGATTATGCAGACTGGATTGCTGCGTATGAACCCGATGCAAGAGCGCTAAAGCGTCAAAGAGCGGATGCCTTGCTGTTTTCTGAGCAACCCGTTTTCAGTGTTGTGCTTCCTGTCTATAAAGTGCCGCTTCTCATCTTGCAGGAGACGCTGGAGAGTGTCTTTCGGCAAACCTATTCGAGATGGGAGTTGTGTATCGCTTTTGCTGATGCGTCTGCTCCCGAAACAGAGCAATACCTGCGATCGCTTGCCCAACAGAACGACCACATCAAGCTTTCAGTCATGCCGGTTAATCTGGGCATCTCAGGGAACTCCAACGAAGCAGCCAAACTTGCGTCTGGTGATTTCGTTGTGCTTCTAGATCATGACGATGCCCTGGCAGATTTCGCCTTTTACGAGATTGTCAAGACGCTGAATCAGCAGCCCGATTTAGATTTCATCTACTCGGACAAAGATTGCATCAGCGAAAATGGTGCGGTGCGATCGCGGCTACTGCTGAAACCCCAGTGGAGTCCAGAGATCCTTTATTCTGCTAACTACTTAACCCATCTTTGTGTCATTCGACGAACCTTGCTGAATGCCATTGGTGGCTTTCGCTCTGAAACAGATGGCGCTCAGGATTGGGATTTATTCTTTCGGGTGGTTGAGCAAACGTCCCGCATCGCACGTACCGAAGGCATCTTGTATCACTGGCGCATTATTCAAGGGTCAACATCGCTGGGTATCGAATCAAAGCCCTATGCCCTGGATGCACAGTTGCAAACGGTGCAGTCCCATCTGAAGCGATCGGGCTTACAGGCGATGGCAACCCCACATGCAGAATGTGGCTTTCAAATCCATTGGACGATTCCAGCCGCCACTGCGACAATTTTAGTCGATGGTGATGTTGCCTGGGAGATGCTGGTGCAGTGCCTGAGTTCACTGTCCTCAACCTTAGATCCCACTTTGCATAAAGTTTGTGTTGTTTTGTCAGACGCAGACGATCGCACCCATCAGCACGAAAAAACTATACTGGCACAGTCCTTCTCGGCACCGCTCACTTGGGCTTATAGCACTGCATCTACGTCTAAGTTGAACGTGTTTGCCGAAACTGCAAAACACAATCCAGCCGATGTCATCACAGTGGTTTCAGGACAGATTGCCCGCTTTCAGAAAGGCTGGCTACAGGAATTAAGTGGATGGGCGATGGGGCATCCAGCGATCGGCTTCGTTAGTGCGCTTGTGATTGCAGAAACAGGCTACGTTGTCGAAGCCGGTCTGGTTGTTGATTGCCATGGAAACGGGTCACCCCTGATGCGCGGGAATCCCTTATATTCTTGGGGGGCTTTTGGCGGATCGCTATGGTATCGCAACTGTTCTGCAAGTTCGCCGTGGGCAGTCACGTTCCTCTATGATGACTACGTGAAAATCGGTGAACTGCCAACTGATGAGAGTTCGTTACAGCGTTCTATCATCAAGCTTTGCCAGACGGTGTGCCTCAATGGTAAGCGCGGTTTAGTGAATCCTCATGCCAGAGTGTTTCTGAGCGCTTTGCCCAGTGACGACATACCCGCTCATGCATCGTTAGGTGACGACCCCTACTTTCACCCAGCATTTAGTTCTGTAGTACCGCTCAAGTTAAACGTGAAGGACGGAGAAAAGCGATGGGAATCTTAGGTCGTCTGAAGCGGATGGGTGGTCGCGCGAAGCGGATGGGTGGTCGTGTGAAGCGGCTAGTCAGCCGCCAGCATCAGATTCAACCAGTCATTCAACCAGTAGTTGATCAGCCCCAGCAGCCTCTGCCAGATTTAGATAAGTACACCAAAGATGCGCTTACCCTTGCTGGGGTTTTCGACTTCTCCTACGCTGATATTGCGGAAGTGCAGCAACATCCCGATCGAGTTAGCAGTCAGGCACCTTACACCCTTAACTGGTACTTGCCATCGTTTGAGAATGCCTTTTACGGCGGCGTAATGACGATTTTGCGTACAGCGAATCATCTTTTGCAAAGTGGCGGTATGCATCAACGCTTTCTCATCTGTGGAAACACGACTGCCTCAGAAATGCAAGCGTTGATTGTAAAAGCGTTTCCAAGGCTAGAAGTATCTGAAGTCTTGATTTTAAATTCGCCAGAGACGATCGCAGCCATCCCACCGTCAGACTTTTCGATTGCAACGCTGTGGTCAACGGCATATTTGTTGCTAAAAATCAAAAATACGGGCTTGAAGTTCTATTTCATTCAAGATTTTGAACCGTTGTTTTATCCTGCCGGATCAACCTATGCTCAGGCTGAGGCAACCTATCGCTTTGGCTTCTATGGCATTGCCAACACGATTAGTTTAAAGAAAATTTACGAGTCTGATTATGGGGGCAAAGCAGTTCACTTTACGCCCTGTGTGGATCTCAGTGTGTTCTATCCTGAAGCGGGTCAACGTGAATCAGCTCCAAAACAAGTCTTCTTCTATGGTCGTCCAGGGCATCCACGTAATGGCTTTGAGTTGGCGATCGAGGCGATGAAACGCTTAAAGCAACGCTATGGATCAACGATTCGCATTTGCTCAGCGGGTGCAAACTGGAATCCTGAAGACTATGGTGTTGGCGATGTCATCGAAAATCTAGGGCTGCTGGATTATCAGAAAACGGGTGAGCTTTACCGTTCTTGCCATGTTGGGCTTTCGATGATGATGACGCGGCATCCATCCTATCTGCCGCTTGAAATGATGGCGTGTGGCATGCTGGTTGTTTCTAACTTTAATCCCAGCAATAGTTGGTTACTCCGCGATCGCGAAAACTGTCTTTTAACCCATCCCAGTGCAACCTGTATCGCGGAGACGATCGCGGAAGCTATCGATCAGTATGATGACCTGGCGCACATCCGCAAAACTGCGATCGAGCATATCCAAACCCATCATGCCGATTGGTCAACCGAACTTGAGACGCTACACCAGGCACTCTTAGGCTTTGAACCAAAGACGAGCGGCATGTTAATGCAATCCAGTGAAAGTGTGTTTGGTGCCATGGTTTTTTATGTGAAAAACGGCTATCGATACTACGTCCCATCTTCTGATTGGATGTTGGCACACGGCTTTAAGTGGCCCAACGATGTTCAGTTTGTCTCTGAAGACGTGTTGCTGGCGTTACGTCCTGCTCGTGCGACCCCTCGATCGTGGTCTCTTGATGACTGGCTCAATCCGCCCCGACATAGCAGCTTCGTCATGCGAGAAGTTGCAGCATCCCGGTTAAGTGGCACTGGCATTGAATTTGGAGCGGGTGCCTCACCCTTTCCCATTCCCCTTGATTGCCATGTTAGTTATGCCGATCGACGGCATAAGTCTGAGTTGGAGGAAGATCTGTATCCTGGACAAACGCTCCATAGCCTTATCGAACCGGACTTGATTTCAGACCTGGACACACTAGTGGGTATTGACGATGCAAGTCTTGACTTTATCGTTGCTTGCCATGTCATTGAGCACACGAAAAGTCCGATCAGCGCTTTGGAGAAAGCCTATCAAAAATTGCGTCCTGGTGGGCAACTAATTCTGGTCGTTCCCGATAAGGAGCGAACCTTCGATCGCAATCGGGACATCACACCGCTTCAGCATCTCATTGCAGACTACCAGGAGCCTTCACGGGAGCGAGACAAACAACATTATTTTGACTTTTATGAGCAGGCTTTTCCCACAGCTCCTGATCGTCTCACAGAAGTGGTAGAAACTAAATTTCAGCAAGGACATGACATTCACTACCATACCTTTACCTACGATAGTTTTACAGAAGTTGTAAACTATGTCTGTAAGCACGTTGCGCCCTGGTCATCGGTCTGGTCGCAGCCGACTCTTTCTAACCCAGAACACGATATCGAGTTTTATTTTGTTCTTACCAAATAGCACATTTAAGTACAGCATGCTCATAGCTGAGTCCAATGCTGATTGTTCAATTGTGCTTTCAGCGTGAAGTCAATTCACTCAACTAGACAGTCGCTACACCCCCAGACCTACTGCCTGCTTACAGCGCACCCAAACTTTTCTAAGCTTCCAAAACTTACTGCTTTCCATCGCTAGATTGCTTTGCCGAGCCTGCTCTAATTGGCTCTGCGTTTGTTGAAGCTGTGTGTGAGTTTGCTCCAGTTGGGATTGCGTTTGTTCTAGTTGGGATTGCGTTTGCTCTAGTTGCGTTTGCGTTTGCTCCAGTTGGGATTGCGTTTGCTTCAGTTGGGATTGCGTTTGCTCTAGTTGCGTTTGCGTTTGTTGAAGCTCTGGACGCGATCGCTCTAACAGACTCTCCAACTCATTTCTCTGCTCTGACAGGTTGTCGTAGAGAAGGCGTAAGTTGCCCAATTCCAGCGCACGATCGGCAATCATTTGAGGAAAATGAGTGCGGTAGAGGCTGGCGTGCTTAGTGCAGATGTATTTCAACAAGCGACTGTGGTTTTCAGGTAAACCACAGGCTGTTACCATCGAGTTTGCTCGCACTCGATAATCATATAAAACTTCAGGAATATGATGAAATTTCCATCCACGCTCGATCGCACTTAGCCAGAGATCCCAATCTTCTAAACCGGGTATCGGCATAGAAGCATCGTAACCACCACAGTCTTCCCACAAAGACTTTCGGTAAACGGCACAGGCATCAATATAGTTGCATAAAATGAGCTTGCCAGCATCGAATTTTTCTGGTATCACCCACGATCGCTCAGCTTCACCAAACCATTCGGGCTTACCGTATACAACACCAACTTCTGGGTGGCGATCGAGGATCTCAATCCCTTTAAGAATGTAATCAGCGCGTATTTTATTATCTGCATCCAGGGGTAAAATGTAGCGTCCTGACGCTTTTGCAATGCCGTTATTGCGGGCATGAGCTAAGCCCTGATTTTCTTGATCAAGGACGAAATATCCCTGGTCTTTGAGGTAACTCAAAAGGTTAATAGTGAGCAGATCATCCGAACCGTCATTAATAATAATGATTTCGTAAACTGGATCAAGACAAGACTGGACACTAGACAGTGCGTCCAGCAAATACTCGCCATGGTTATAGCAAGGAATAATGACAGAAAGAGCAATAGGTTCAGTTGACATAGATGAATCGTATATTAATGATTGAAGACTACTCAACTTGATGATTTAAGAGGCTTCTCCAGTTTTTAGAAATCGTCGCTTGAATTGAAACCAGTAAGTACGTAAGCGCCAAAATTTAGATGTTTTCATCGCAGCAATCTCATTCTGCGCGGTTAAGAGGGCATTTTGTACTGCCGCAACCTCGTTTTGCGTCGCCAAGAGAACGTTTTGAGTTACCTCAAGTTCACCTTGTACCTGTACAACTTGGTTTTTTAGGGGTTTTGTGTAGTAACCCAAGCTATTTTGATAGACTTTAGGGTGTACGACGTTCAGCGGAAAGTTAGCACTGTCTAACGTTTCTTTTGGTAAGTGAGAATACTGCTCAAGTCGATCGGACTTAACAAACAGTAGTGAGTTTTGAATGTACCAGGGCTGAACATCGTCGTTAGACCAGAAGCGATGACGCAGGCAATCGATCGCCACATAGCCACATTGCTCAAACTGCTTCACCCAGTAGCTGGTCCATTGTTCGTTCAGGTGTCCTGTTCCTCCTTGAAAGGGCACCGCTGCTGAAAATAAAACCACATCTGCTAACCTGACCAAGGATTCAATTAAAGTACTCGCCGACTCAGCAGGCAGATGCTCTGCCACTTCTAGAGATACAGCTAAGTCAAACCTGCGATCGAGCTTAAGAGGCTGAGTCAAATCCTGTGCTAGAAACCTATCCACGGGGATTTGCAATTGCTGATGGTCAACATAGTCACCATCGACACCCAAATAATCTTGCACGCCTAACTCTCGAAAGACAGCCAGCCATGCACCGAGACCACAGCCCACATCGACCACACTCTGAGGTTGAAGCCACTCCAGGATCATCGGAATGACTTGCCTTGCTGAACCTCGTGCACCCTCTAAGAGCGAATCAAAAAACGCTTGGTTATACAGAGGAGATGTTGGTTCGACAGAGCCTAAGGGGGTGGGTTCGCTCATATTCTGTGATGGTAAAGACGGGGGAGGTGCTTTCCCTGGTTTCGTAGCTGTAGCGATGTAAGTTAAACAAAGTCGCCGCGTCGGCAATGCTCGATCGAGCCGTAGTGCAATTCGATTTAATGCTCCAATGAAATAAGCGGCAACGCGTTGGTTTTTAGCTAGCCAAACAGCGCAATACTCGTCAATAATCATTTGCAACAGAACGGCAAATAGCCCCTCTAATGGCTGAATGTTAATGTCAACATATCCAGAATGTTCTAATAGATAGCGTAATCCGTATTCTGTGTACCGATAGAAGTCAACGGGTTCTTCATGTAAACCCCAGACCATTGGTGCTGTTACGATTAAATTGCCGCCAGGCTTCAGAAGCCTGTAGGCTTCTTGAAGCATACGTTCAGGGGTAACTAAATGCTCCAGCATTTGAGTGGACAGAATCGTATCAACTGATGTATCAGGCAGCGGTATGTTGTAGCAATCTGCACAAATATCGACATTTTCTGCGTATTGCCAATCAATACAGAGGTATTCACTCACGTGAGTTTTAAACAAACCCTCGTAGCCACGAGAAAGACCGCTCCCCAAATCGACCATGCGCCCTTTGACAGTCGGAACTAGGGCTGACAACGCAGTAACAATGGTAGAGCGGGCAAGATAGTGCGGGTCATGAGGATGAGGTTTCAGGTAGTAATGAAAATCTTGCATTGGTTTAATCTCTCAATCCTCTCTGTGGACTTGAGTCCTGAATCTGCACATATTACGAGATCGAACGTTTCAAACGATTAACTACAATATGCGAATACTCAATACGAACTCTTCAGACAGGAATCTATTCCAGCGAGGCGTTAGTGAAGAATGTAGGTTTTTTAAGCACAAGCTTGTTGTGAGCCAAGAGCCTTTGCTCAAAAAACTGGTAAGTCTTCAGCCTATGACGTAGACTCTGAAGACCTTCACCGTCTATGTAAATCCTACGCAACAACTATCCAGACATGACATTATCCTTAAACTGTCAGCTAAATCAACCCCTGTGTGCGTTGCCCTGCTCATAAAACTCTCTTGAGAACCAACAATCAAGACTGGCGCAACCCTGTTGTCAGATGCCTCAGTTGTAGGTAATAGTGATGAGAGAAACTGCAAGGACGCTTGCTTTCTACCCACTACCTGAGCATTCGGTCTGACTGATTCAGGATACTGGCAACGTGGCACCTAAAAGACAAAGTGTGCCGCTGTGACTTGCTCGCGATCGAGTATCAGCATTCTGGCTGAACTGATTCTTGAGTTAGGTGCGTTAGGTTAACCTATGAGGCGGCTGTGTTTAGTGCGATGTGGCTAATCGAGTAATTTTGGAATAAGTTTTGGATAAGCGATAGTCGCTTAAAAAATTGCGCCCTCCAACAATGTCTTTTCCTCGTCGTTCTAGTCGAAAGATTCCACTGCTTGCTGTGCTAGTGGTGCCGTTTGCGATACAAGTTTTAACGGCAGTCGGGCTGGCTGGCTATCTTTCCTACCGCAATGGGCAGCAGATTGTGAGCAATCTTGCCGAACAATTAGCGGCGGAGGTTGGTAACCGCATTGAGCAAAACATAGTGCGTGACCTGCGTGTGCCTGCCGAAATGACCCGTAACGCTGCAGCAGCCATGCAGCTTGGTCTTTTGCACAGCCGCGATCGTCGGTTGCTGCAACGTTTGTTTGAGCAGCAGCTCAAGAGCTTTGACGGTGTGAATGCCATCGCCATCGCCGATGAACATCAAAAGCTGTTCGCGGTAGAAAAGCAGCGGGATGGCTCAATTGCTGTCCGAGTGCAAACGCAAGCCAGCGATGACGTTCTTAACCGTTACCTAACCAACAGCTCTACTACGTATACGCCGCCCCCAGTTGGTATTCTCGGACAGGAGCACTCAAGGTTAGACTCGTGGTATGCGGCAGCAAAGTTAACCCAAAAACCGCTTTGGCGTTTGGCTGAAGGCATGACAGCGGGAGGTCAGCCAATGCTAACAGCGGTTAACGTGCAGCCGCTCTACGATCGCGCCAATAGCTTTCAGGGTGTCCTGGCATCTTCGGTTTCACTGTCTAACCTGGGCAGCGCTCTCAGGGGGTTAAAGATTGCTAAGACAGGGCAGGCGTTTATCGTCGAGCAGAGTGGTTTGCTCGTTGCTAATTCCAATGGCGATCGCCCGTTTCGTCAGCGTAGACTCACGAACGATGCATTCACGAAAGAGCAACTAGTCGCCGCAGTCGGCAGCACACAGCCTCCGGTGTTCTACCAACGCTTGAGCGCTGTTAAAAGCCACGATTTTCTCACTGAGCGGGCAGCGCTTTCTGTTGTAGAGCGGTTTGGAGGGTTCGATCGCATCCAAACGACGCAGCAGTTTAGCTTTGAGGTTGACAGCCAGCGCTACTTTGTACACATTGAGCCTTTAGGTCGTGACGAGGATCTAGACTGGTTAGCAGTGGTCGTAGTGCCAGAGTCCGATTTTATCGACGCGATCGACAGCAATCATCGCCTGACACTGCTGTTATGTGCTGGAGCCTTGACAGCCGCAGTGATTGTTGGCTGGTTGACCTCCTCATGGATTGCCAGACCCATTCTACGGCTTAGCCGCGCCAGCCGAGAACTGGCATTAGGAAAGTGGTCTCATCCGATTGACAGTCAGCACCAGGTTGCCGAATTAGAGGTGTTAGCACACTCTTTTAATCAAATGACTGTGCATTTGCAGGAGTCTTTTGATCAGGTGACCATGGCTCTGCAAGAGTCGGAAGCAAAGTTTACAAAAGTCTTTCGTGCTAGCCCGGATGCGATTAGCATCACCACACTACCTGAACGACGCTACATTGACGTGAATGATCGGTTCGTGGAGTTCAGTGGCTATACGCGTCAGGAGGCGATCGGGCAGAGCGCGTTGAGTCTTAATTTGGTTGTTAGCCTGGAGCAGGTGGCTCGCTTTGAGCAGGCGTTGCAAACTCAAAACCACGTCCACGATGTCGAAATCGATTACCGCACCAAGCAAGGGCAGTTGCGAACGGTGTTGGTCTCGGCAGAAGCGATTGAGCTGGAAGGGCAGCCACGCCTGCTCTGCATCTACCGAGACGTGACGTTACGTAAACAGCTCGAGCTGGCGCTGCAACGCTCTGAGACAAAGCTCAATGATGTCCTTAACAGCGCGATCGCTTCCATTACCAGCATTCATGTGTTCCCCGATGGCACGTGGTATTACGATTACTGGTCAAAGGGCTGTGAAACGGTTTTTGGCTACACACCGAGCGAGTTCATGGCTGATCAAAGACTTTGGCTTACCAGGGTGCCACCAGAGGATTTAGAACGCGTCGTTGTGGTCAACCCCAAACTCTTGCAAGAGCAGCAGCCCTTTGTGACTCAATATCGCTTTCGGCATAAGGATGGTACGTTGCGGTGGATCTCTGGCTACGTCACATCTCGGTGGGATGCCTCGCTCAACGCCTGGATTGCCACAGCCGTAGATGTGGACGTGAGTAGCACAATGCGTATGGAAGCCGAACGCCAGCAGGCAGAAGCAGCATTGCGTGAGGCTCAGCGAGTAGCGCACATTGGTAGTTGGGACTGTGATGCGATCGCGCAAACGACCTGGTGGTCAGAAGAACTGTTCCAGATTCATGGGCTTGATCCCAAACAACCGCTGCCCAGCCCTGTTGAAACCCTGCAACTGATCCATCCTGACGACCTGGCTGTCTTCAAGGCACTCACTGAACAGGCGATCGCAGACGGTAAAGCCTACGAAAAAGATCTGCGGATTGTGCGTCCTGACGGCTCTATTCGGTTTGTTCAAGTACAAGGAATGCCGCTTTTTGATGAGCAAGGAACGTGCATCCGTATGGTGGGTACCACGCTTGATATTACAGAGCGCAAGCAGGCAGAAGAAGCCCTCCGCGAGAGTGAACAACGATTCCGCACCGCGTTTGATACGACAGCCGTCAGTATGTGTCTGACTTCTCCGGCAGGGCAATTCTTGCAGGTCAATGCGTCTCTGTGTCAGATGCTAGGCTACACCGAGGCAGAACTGCTCAGGCTGACGTTTGCAGAACTGACGCATCCTGATGATTTAACAGTGACGCTGGAATATGCCCAAAAGCTTCTGGCAGGAGACATTGCTTACTACCATTTGGAAAAGCGCTATCAGCACAAAAATGGACAAACAATCTGGTGTTTGTTGAGTGTGTCGCTGGTACGCGATCGCGATCAGCAACCACTCTACTTCGTCGCGCAAATGCAAGACACCACAGCACAACAAGCAGCCCTGTATGAACGTCAACGTGCCGAAGCCTCAATGCAAGCTGTGAATGCTGCCTTAAACCAGCGAGTGGCTGAGCTTTCGACGCTCAATCATAGTCCTGAGCAAGTACAACTGCGACAGGAAGCAACACAAACGCAGCACGATTAGCTGGAAGCCAGGTATAAAAGCGAAGAGCGACTCTAGCTCAGGCACAATCCCTGATCGTCAACATTGAATAGCGTCAATACGATGGCGATGAAGCAAAAAACGATCGATCGCCTGACACTAAAAGCACGCGAAAGAAACTGTGGCAGTCCTCAATCATTAGTGAGTGAGGCTCAAGCATTTAGTGGTCAGCGGTCAGCAGTCAGCGGTCAGCGGTCAGCGGTCAGCAGTCAGCGGTCAGCGGTCAGCGGTCAGCGATCGGCTTTTTGGCTGACTGCTCATACTGGCATCATGCTCATCATTCAAAGAGGAGATTGCCATACAGCACTGCTTGCAGGCTGACTTCAAAGCTTTTTTGGTGGCTGCAATGCCGTAAGATAACAGTCAGACTGCTGTCTATTTCACTCAGGCACAGCAATGCATGTTGTTCAAGATTAGTTCAATGCACCTTACCGTGATGGGTGCCCTGTTAGTGACTGCTGGCGTAGCGATCGAAAATGTAGGGCTGGCAAAGGAGCGTTATTCAAGCGCTGCAATACTGTTACCGATCGCACCACTGCAACTAGCGCAAAACACTCCCACGTTGACTGAACGGGTTGACCAGATTGATACTTGTCGCGGTACGGCAGCCGCGATCACTATCTACAAAAACTCAGCGCTGAATGACGCGATCGGCACCGTCTCAGCAAACTCTAGCATCACCCTGACTGGCATTTTTGGGGCTGGTGTTGTACAAATTAAAGCCCCTCAATTAGGATGGGTCGCAACCAACACGCTGGTCATAAACTGCGGTGCTCCGCCCGATGGAACGCTACCTGGTGACATTGACACGAGTCCTCGCTATTGTCGTCGGTTGCGAAGCCCTGAAGTGGACGGCTCAGATTATGGCGATCTCAGCACTGGGTTGGTGGCACGGAATACGGCTAACGGCGACTTTCAGTACATAGGCAGCTCCAATCAAACGGATGGTCCCACGAAGGGAGCGATCGTACGGTTTCCTGGTGGAGCTACAGACCTTGAGGATGCTGGCGGCAGACGATGGATTCGTATCAAATATAGGAGTAGCACAGGCGCTTCTCGCGTCGGTTGGGTGCCGAATGGTCCAACAGGCGTGAACCGCAATATTGCTGCTTGTTCAAGTGGTCAGAACTAAGTGGCTGTGACGGTCAGCGGTCAGCGGTCAGCGGTCAGTGGTCAAGTAGTCAGCGAACTCCTTCGGAGAAGCAAGCTACAGCGGTCGGCAAAAATTCACCAGTGACATCATGCATCCAAACCTTTGGTATCCTTACACGCAAGCAAAAACGGCACCGGAACCGCTCAAAGTGAAAGCGGCGAAGGGAGTTTGGCTGGAGTTGGAAAGAGGTGAACGCATTCTCGACTGCATTTCGAGCTGGTGGGTCAACCTTCATGGTCATGCCCATCCTAAAATTGCGGCAGCGATCGCTCAGCAAGCCCAACAGTTGGAGCATGTTATCTTTGCTGGCTTTACTCATGATCCAGCAGAGCAACTGGCAGAGCGCTTAGTTCGCAGGCTACCAACCAATCTAACCCGCGTATTTTACTCCGACAACGGCTCAACAGCGGTAGAAGTGGCGCTGAAGATGGCGTATCAGTATTGGACGAATCAGGGACAGGCACGGTCTACGTTTCTGGCATTTGAGGGCGCGTATCATGGCGATACGTTTGGCGCGATGGCAGTGGGGGCACGATCGCTCTTCTCCCATGCCTTTGCCCCTCTACTCTTTGATGTCGAGTGTGTGCCGTACCCGATCGCGCACTCCGATGACGCGATCGCAGCCGCAACCGAGCAAACCGTTCTCGACACGCTGGAAAAACAGCTAACGCAGCAGCCCGATCGGTATGCAGGCATTATCATTGAACCGCTTGTACAGGGAGCGTATGGGATGCGGATGGGGCGATCGCCGTTTCTACAGCAGCTACAGCAGCTTGCCCATGCACACAATACGCTGTTGATTTTTGATGAAGTCATGACGGGGTTTGGGCGCACGGGTGACTGGTTCGCCTGCATCAAAGCCAATGTCAAACCCGACATTATTTGCTTATCGAAAGGTATCACGGGCGGCTTTCTGCCGTTAGCTGCAACGGTTTGCTCAGAGGCGATTTACACTGCGTTTTACAGTGACGATCCGCTGCAAACGCTTTATCACGGGCACAGCTATGCTGCGAATCCATTGGGTTGTGCCGCAGGGCTGGCATCGCTAGAACTGATGGTCGAGCATGAAGCGGCGTTTCAGCAGATGGAAGCCAAGCACAGAGAGCATCTGACAGCATTAACCGATCATCCCCGCTTAACAAATATACGCGTGACAGGGACGATCGCAGCGATGGATCTGGTCACTGACCAACCGGGCTATCTCAATCATCTAACCCTCGACATTCGCAAACGGGCGATCGCGCTGGGCTTGCTCCTCCGTCCCCTGGGCAATGTGCTGTATCTCATGCCGCCTTACTGCATTACCGACGACGAATTAGCCTTTGTGTATCGTGGTCTGCACACGCTTCTTGATGAGATTTAAATTAATTCTAGTAAGGGCGGGCGATCGTTATGCCGTGAGTCCTTGGTTGGGACAGTAGCTTGAAGTTGCTTGCAGGGTATTCAAAATTAAACTTGCTGAGCATGGGTAGCTGTAACGACGATTTGTAACTACAATTGGTTATTGTGGCTGTCGTTTAGTCATGGGATACGAATGGGATGAAGCAAAACGTGTTGCTAATCTTCGTAAACACGGAATCGATTTTACCGATGTTCCAACCGTGTTTGATGGCGATATTCTAACGGTCAAGGACGATCGCTACAGCTATAGGGAGCAGCGTTTTGTTACGTTCGGTTTGTTGCAAGGGCGAGTCATTGCTGTTGTCCATGCAGAGCGTGAGGATTGTACCCGTATTATTTCTGCAAGAAAAGCGACAAAATATGAACAACGAATCTACTTCGAGCAACTCTCAAACTGATTGGCAACGATTGGACGCGATGAGCGATGAAGATATTGATTTGTCAGACTGTCCAGAGATTACACCAGAAATGTTTGCAAAGGCGGTAGTGCGGCGGGGTTTACCAGTTACAAAAGCCAAGGCTCAAGTTACACTCCGCATCGATAGCGATGTATTAGAGTGGTTTAAGTCTCAAGGACGGGGTTATCAAACTCAGATCAATCAATTGCTACGAGCTTATATGGAAGCGCATCAACAATAGGTCTAGTTGGTGTTGCGTTTGCAGGTGATGGATTGCGGTGGCATAACAATTCAAATGCAGCGGACGGTAGAAAGCTGCTGGTGTGGAGTTCGAGGTTGCTTGCCGCCGATGATTTGAGCCGTTCACCTCTAGAGCCGCTTAACCATTTGCTAAACTTTTAGACTGCGTTCAGTATAGCTGTCGCCATAAAAGTTAGGACATTGGGATCAAAGGGGGTGAAACCCCTGCACCCCGTCCTGACCTATATGATTAGGGCTATAAATCACAACGGTGTGAGCATTGGGATGGGAGGCATCGTGGCGTGGAAAAAACCGCGATCGACAGACGAGAAAAGAGCAATGATGCCAGTGACTGGGCGTGGCATTTCTGGCATACTGTACCGCTCTATCCGTACAGTCAGCGGCGGACACTCCGTACAGAAGTCGTAAAAGGAACGATCTGGACGTTTGATCAAATCCAGGGCATCTTCTATGTTGTCGTGCCCATTCGCATGACCGTTGTGAAGCTCGACACAGGCGGACTGCTGGTCTACGCACCTGTTGCGCCAACGCCAGAATGTCTCCGACTGGTGAACGAATTGGTCGCAGAGCATGGCGAGGTGAAGTACGTCATTTTGCCAACCATCTCGGGGGTTGAGCACAAGGTTTTTGTGGGTCCTTTCGCTAGACGGTTTCCTCATGCACAGATCTTTGTTGCCCCAAACCAGTGGAGCTTTCCGCTCAATCTGCCGCTCAGTTGGCTTGGCTTACCAGGAAAGCGGACGCATGTACTGCCGGATGACAGTAGCAAAACCCCCTTCGCCGCTGAGTTCGACTACGCTATTCTGGGTCCGATCGCTCTTGGTCCAGGGCAGTTTGAAGAGGTGGCGTTTTTTCACATTCGATCGCACACCTTGCTCGTTACCGATACCGTGCTTGCAGTACCAGCGGTGCCCTCGGCGATCGTCCAGCTTGATCCCTACCCGTTACTGTTCCACGCCAAAGATGAGCCATCGCAGGTCATTGAAGACACTTTTGCCAACCGCTGTAAGGGCTGGCAGCGCATTGTACTGTTTACGCTCTACTTTCGACCCAGCGCCTTGTCAGTTGTTAGCTTTGGGCAGACGATCGGCAATGCCATGAAAGCAGCCGATCGCTCCAAAAAAGCCTACTTCGGGCTGTTCCCCTTTTTATGGGAAAGCGATTGGCTGCGATCGTTCACGTCATTACAGGGTGATGGACGGCTCTTTGTCGCGCCCATTCTGCAAACCCTGATTCTCAACCGCGCTCCACAGGAAACGCTCGACTGGGCTGACAAAGTAGCAAGCTGGGCATTTCAACAAATTATTCCCTGCCATTTCGATGCACCCCTCAAGGCAGAACCGCACCAGTTCCGACAGGCATTTGCGTTTCTAGAACAGACTCCTGCGATCGATGCCGAGCCGCTCAGCAAGCCCTTGCCGGAACAAGACTTTAAGCTACTCAGAGACCTGGATAAAAGCCTTCACCGACTCGGCATCGTACCACCACCTAAAGATAAGGTCAGTCGATAACAGGACTGACACATTCTGACTGAAACCTCGAAGGTTTAAGCAACGAGATTGGTGACGATGCTTGATGCTTGGTTTCAACTTCCGAGGTTTGCATAAGTCCAAATAAAAATGCTTTTACTTTGCCCCCGTTTGGATTTGCCAGAGGTTGGCATAAATGCCCTGCTGTTGCAGTAACGCCTCGTGCCGTCCATACTCGGCAATCTTGCCCTGTTCCATGACATAAATACAGTTGGCATTGCGGACGGTAGACAGGCGATGGGCGATCGCGATCGTCGTTCGTCCAACGGTAATCCGCTCCAGCGATCGTTGAATCGCTGCCTCCGTCTCGTTATCTACCGCAGACGTGGCTTCGTCCAAAATCAAGATCGGTGGATCTTTGAGAATGGCACGGGCGATCGCCAGGCGCTGCCGTTGCCCACCAGAGAGCTTCTGCCCCCGTTCACCGACGATCGTCTCGTAGCCCTGAGGCAGTTGTTGAATGAACTCATGCGCTTCGGCAATTTCAGCCGCCGTGACAATTTCGGCTGACGTAGCATCAAAGCTGCCATAGGCAATGTTTTCTGCCACCGTGCCATGAAACAGAAAAACATCCTGATTGACCCACCCGATCGCCCGTCGCAAATCCTGTAACGCTAAGTCTCGCAGTTCAACACCATCCAACGTGATGGTACCTGACTGCACTTCATAGAGCCGCAGCAGCAATTTGACCAACGTACTTTTGCCCGATCCCGTTGCACCCACGATCGCCGTCGTTTCCCCAGCAGGAATATGCAGCGAAAGCCGTTCAATTACAGGCTGGCGATCGGTGTAAGCAAACGTCACGTCCTGAAGATAAATGTCGCCCTGAATCGCAGAGTTTTGAGTTGAACCAGTGGTTAGTTTTTGGTTTTTGGTTGTTAGTAAAGGAGCCGTTTCTGATGTCTGATCGCTGTAGCTTGCTTCTCCGAAGGAATTCGCTGACCGCTGATCGCTAACCGCTGACCGCTTGACCGCTGACTGCTGACCGCTCCTTCCCAACGCTAAATGCCCCGAATGAATCGCGATCGGCGTATCCAACAAATCCATCACCCGCCTGGTCGATGCCATTGCCCGCTGATAGAGATCAAAGGTTTCGCCCAGACGTGTTAGGGGCCACAGCAACGATTGAGTCAGAAAGATCAAAACGCTGTAGCTGCCAACCGAAAGCTTGCCTGCGATCGCTAACTGTCCGCCATACAGCAGCGTTGCCAAAAAGCCCAGCAGCACGAGCATACGAATCAATGGGATAAAGGCGGCGCTGAGGGCGATCGCGCGTCGGTTGCTCTGGCGATATGCCTCACTGTCATGTGCGATGCGTACCGTTTCGTATGCTTCAGTGGCAAAGCTTTTGATGGTGGTGATGCCGCTCAGGTTGTTTGACAGCCGACCATTGAGCAAGCTTACCTTCTCGCGCATATCAGCATAGCGGGGTGCGAGGCGGCGTTGAAAGATGATTGAACCCCAAACGATCAGCGGCATGGGCAACACTGCCATCCATGCTACGGTGGGAGCCAGAATAAAAAACACGCTCCCGATAATAATGGCAGTGGTGCTGACTTGCAAAAGGTCGTTTGCGCCACCGTTGAGAAACCGCTCGAGCTGATTAATATCGTCATTGAGAATCGACAGCAGCCCGCCCGTGCTGCGTTCTTCAAAATATGCCAGTTCTAACTCCTGCAAGTGGTCATACGCATCCAGCCGTAAGTTGTGCTGGATGTTTTGCGCCAGGTTGCGCCAGAGACGATCGTACGCATATTGAAAGGCTGATTCCAGTCCCCAAATGCAAAACGTTAACAGAGACAGGATGACCAATTGAGTAAACAGATCCTGAATGCCAAGACGACCGAACAGTGAATTTTGCTGCTGCACCACAATGTCGATCGCCGTCCCAATCAACGCCGAGGGAGCCAGATCAAAGACTTTGTTTAAAATGGAGCACGCGATCGCCCAACGCACCTGGTTGTGGTAGCCCTGCCCATAGTCCAGCAAACGTTTGATTGGGTGAGCCTGTTGTGAAGGCTGCGCCTGAGATGCATGGGTCGATCGCGAAGAGCGAAAACCTGCTTTCGTTTCCTTTGAGATGGTCGAGCGTTTTGAAAAGAGACGTGACGTGAGCCGAGCCAAAACAGACCTCGCAGCAAAAGGGTAGATGCAGATAAGCTGCCAACCACTCTAGCTAACTTCTTGGCTCAATGAGCGCCACACCAATCGGGACAGGTACTACTGCTTTGCCAACCGTAAGGATGGAACCCACAAATAAGCGTCGTTCTCGCTTCGCGGCTGTAGCCATACGCAACTCCATGATAGTTAGCGCACCCAACACAGGGCTTGGGGCGAGACGGTGTCACATCCGTGAAACCCAACTGCGATCGCAGAATGTGGCGCTTACTCTCCTGCCGTTGCCATTTTGCATGGTCAGCCATTCTGGAGAAGTAATGCATCTTCCCAAACGGGTACTGGGCAGAATCCATGAGCGCTTTAATGAAGTGATAGTCACTAGAGTACCCACAATTGAAACATCACTCCCTCACCCCTATGCCTGAGATAAGAAAAGTCTATCTAAAGACATACCAAAGCAAAAGGAGTTTTGTAGCAATCAATACTGTTTGCAGTTGTGAAAGTAGATTGCGTCCCCTTAGAGCGATCAGCAATGAGTTTTATGTTTCTTCCCAGCTTAACTTGATGCGATGGTTGAGGTGGCAGAGTGATGCGTCACTATGAGAGCAATGAGTTGATCGACCAGTCGATCGCGCTCCAGTGGAATAATGTCCTCCCCATGCAGCAACTCTTGGGTCATGAAGAAATAAATCACCGTACCCATAAACATACGGGCGGCGACGGCTGGATCGGGTAAGTGCAGTGCTGAGCAAGCGGTTAGATAATGCGTCAACGCTTCTAGAGTGGGTTTTTCGGCGTGTTGCACAAAAGCGCGACCGAGTGCTGGAAAGCGACCAGATTCTCCCATCACCAGCCGAATGAAGGTGATCCGTTCAAGGTTGCCAATGCAGCTATCCAGCATATTATTTGCCAATTGACGTAACACCACTTCAGGTGACTCTGGGGGCGACTCCCGTAAACTTTGAGCGCAGTGTGCCCACTGCATTTTCTGTACCATTTGCGCCATCAATGCGTTAAACAGACCCTCCTTATCCTGGAAGTGGCTGTAGATCGTTGGTTTCGATACTCCTGCTGCCATAGCAACCCGATC
The DNA here is from genome assembly GCF_059505325.1 of Tildeniella sp. Classification (NCBI taxonomy): domain Bacteria; kingdom Bacillati; phylum Cyanobacteriota; class Cyanophyceae; order Oculatellales; family Oculatellaceae; genus Tildeniella; species Tildeniella sp. The sequence continues at coordinate 54,020 of NZ_JCACKI010000018.1, read as the reverse complement.
CATCGTGGTGCCAGCATATCCTTCTTCCAGAAAAATGCGCGTGGCACCATCCAGAATGGCAGCAGTTTTCTCTGGCGATAGGTGTCGTATGGGGTTCGGTGGCTTAACAGATTCCATCAGCAAAACATAGGCTTGACACAACTTTACTAAATCGTTTAGTTTAAAGACAACTTTGCTTAACTAAACGGTTTAGTTGAATATATTCTAGCAGGAGCAGGCATCATGCAGAGTGAACTGATCGGTGCAATCGGAAAACGCTTGCCTTCTTGGAGGTTTTTGATGGTGGCGGCTCTGCTTCTGTCGGGAGGCATTGGCGTTTATGTATGGCGATCGCAGTCCGCCAACACTCAGCCTGCTCAAACGGAAGTCGCGCCTAAAATTCAGACAGTGACAGCGTTGGGCTACCTGGAACCGCGCGGCAAAGTCATCAAGCTATCGGCTCCCAGTTCATCCGGTGGCAGTAGCCGTGTCGATCGACTGTTGGTGAAGCAGGGCGATGCGGTCACAGCGGGACAAGTCGTGGCTGTGTTGGATAGCCACGATCGCCTGCAAGCGGCGTTAGCTGAGGCACAGGAGCAAGTAAAGGTTGCCCAATCCAATCTGGCAGTCGTTAAAGCAGGCGCAAAACGAGGCGAGGTAAACGCTCAGAAAGCCGAGATTGGACGCTTGGAGGCACAGCGTCAGGGCGACAGTCAGGCACAAGCAGCAACCGTTGCCCGACTTCAGGCAGAACTGCAAAATGCTCAGGCGGAGGCATTGCGCTACGAACAGCTATACCAGCAAGGTGCGACTTCAGCGTCTTCTCGGGATACCAAGACCTTGACTTTAGCGACGGCACAACGCAGTTTGCAAGAAGCGCAGGTGGTGCTGAAGCGGATTCAGACCACACGATCGCCCGAACTCTCATCGGCGAAAGCGACCCTCGATCGCATTGCTGAAGTGCGTCCCGTTGATGTCGAAGCGTCACAGGCACAGGTGGATCAGGCGATCGCGGCGGTGCAACAGGCAAAGGCACAGCTTGCTCTAGCCTCGGTACGCGCGCCGCAGGCGGGTGTCGTGCTGGACATTCACACTCGTCCTGGTGAATTGATCTCTACCGATGGCATTGTGGAACTGGGTCAAACGCAGCACATGACTGCTCTGCTGGAAGTCTACGAAACAGACATCGGCAAGGTGAAACTGGGACAACCGACCAAACTCTTTGCCGACAGTCGCGCTGAGCCACTTTCTGGCAAGGTCAGCGAAATCGGTGTGAAGATCAAGCGCCAGAATGTCGTGAATTCTGATACGTCCAGCAACATTGATGCCCGCGTTGTGGAAGTGCGGGTGCAGCTTGATGCCGCTTCTATCCAGAAAGTGGCTGGACTGACCAACTTGCAGGTGACAGGAGAGATTCAATTATGACGCTGACGCTGCCGGAGCAGAAAAAACCGCAGCCAAAACAGGCACCGCGTCTACTGAAACGCCACTTTTGGCAGAGTATGCAAGACCGCACTCCCCTGGGCTGGCTACAACTGAAGAAGAATAAAACGCGGTTACTCGTTGCCGTCGCTGGTATTGGGTTTGCTGACTTACTGATGTTTGCTCAATTGGGCATTCAAGCGGCACTCTTCGACAGCAATACGTTGCTCAATCGGGGTGTAGATGCTGACATCATCATTCGGAGTACACAGTATCGAGATTTGGCTGTATCCAATACCTTTCCACGTCGTCGCTTATATCAAATTCAAGCGCTAGAGGGGATAGAGTCTGCCGAGCCGCTGTATATTGCCACCAAAGAATGGAAAAACCCGCAAACTCGCCGCAAAACACAGCTGACGCTAGTTGGTCAACGTCTCGATCGCCCAGCGTTTAACCTGGCAGAAATCAATCAACAGCTTGACAAACTCAAACAACCCGATGCCTTTCTCTTCGATCGTCTAGCGCGGGGTGATTATGCCACAGTGGTCGCTCAAGCCGAAAAGGGGCAAACGCTTAAAACTGAAATCGAGCGCCGGAGCATTCGAGTTGTCGGGCTGTTTTCCTTGGGTGCATCCTTTTCCAGTGATGGCACGCTGATCACGAGCCAGGAAAATTTCCTGCGGTTCTTTCCCGATCGCGGTGCGGGGCAGGTCACGTTAGGCTTGGTTAAAGTCAAACCGGGTGTTGATCCGCAGCAGGCATTGAGCCAGATCAAAGCGATTTTGCCCCCCGATGCGATCGCGGCTACCAAGCAAGATTATGTTGCTCTTGAGCAAGCCTACTGGGAAAAAACGACACCGATCGGCATTGTCTTCACGTTCGGTACAGTCATGGCGTTTGTCGTCGGCACCGTGATTGTGTTTCAGATTCTTTCGACCGATGTGAACGAACATCTGGGTGAATATGCAACCTTCAAGGCAATGGGCTATCGCGATCGCTATTTGCTCTTGATTGTGCTTGAGGAAGCCATCATCCTGGCAACCCTGGGCTTCATTCCTGGCTTAGCTTTGGCGCTAGGACAGTATGCGCTGATTCGTAACGTGGCAGCACTGCCGATCGGCATGACGTTTGCCCGGTTTACCTTTATCTTTTTTCTGACGCTAGTGATGTGTTCCATCTCTGGCATGATTGCCATGCGTAAGGTGCAGTCTGCCGATCCTGCCGATAGTTTTTAGGAGCAACGATGCATCAAGTACCGACATCGGAAAGCCAGTCCGCTGATGCTTTTACACCTGCGATTCACGTTGAGCAACTCGACCATTTCTTTGGCACAGGCGAACTGCGTAAACAGGTTTTGTTTGACATCAATCTCTCGATCGTCGCGGGTGAAATCGTCATTCTCACGGGACCATCCGGTTCCGGCAAAACAACTCTTCTTTCACTGATGGGTGGGCTACGATCGCCCCAATCGGGCAGCCTCCGTATCTTGAATACAGAACTGGTAGATGCAGCCAAAACCGTTGCAGTGAAGGCGCGGCGCTCCTGTGGTTACATTTTTCAGGCACACAATTTGCACAGCAGTCTCACTGCTCAAGAAAACGTGATGATGGGACTGGAAGTACACGGCACGTATTCTCGTGCAGAGCGACGCGATCGTGCCCTGGAGATCCTGGCGCTAGTCGGCTTAGAGGAGCGTAGTCAGTACTATCCAGAAAACCTGTCGGGCGGACAAAAGCAGCGTGTGGCGATCGCCCGTGCCCTGGTCAGTCATCCTAAAATCGTGTTGGCGGATGAACCGACTGCTGCCTTAGATAAACAATCGGGGCGCGATGTAGTGGATATCATGCAGAAACTTGCCAGAGAACAGGGCTGCACCATTTTGATGGTGACGCATGATAATCGAGTGCTTGATGTTGCCGATCGCATTATCTACATGGAAGATGGCAAGCTGGTTAAAAACCGAGAAGCATCCAGGCTACAGGTTACGGCATGATTTGCTGGCAGTCAACGATGTCTGAAAGTTTAAATCAGTCCTCTTGAAGGCACGATGCGTTTAAAGGATCAGTTCTAAGATATGACTCTTGAGGTCTGCGAAATGACTCTTGAGGTCTGGGAAACGCATCTTGAGATAGCGAATACGACTCTTGAGGTTTGCAAAACGCATCTTGAGGGATCGAATACGATGTTCGAGGTCTGCGAAACGCATCTTGAGGTCTGGGAAACGCATCTTGAGATAGCGAATACGACTCTTGAGGTTTGCGAAACGCATCTTGAGGTAGCGAACACGATGTTTGAGGTCTACAAAACGACTCTTGAGGTTTACAAAACGACTCTTGAAGTCCACAAGACGATGCTTGAGAGTTACTAAATAACGCTTGAGGTCTACGAAACGGTACTTGGGGTCTACGAAATCGAACAAAAGGCTCTTTTGTTCAAAGGCAGCAGCAGATGAGCGAGCTTGATAGCAACAAACAGTTCATACGTACCTTTATCTCTTGTGCTATTTACATTTAATGAGTGGATGGTAATTACAACTAAGGAATGTTGAACGTTAACATTATGAGTAATGCCATCAATCTAAAGCCAGTGCTGGATTTCCTGATTCAGCTTCAGGACAACAACGATCGCGCTTGGTTTGAGCAGCATCGAGCCAGTTACGAGAATGCCAAAACGCAATTCGAGCAGCTTGTGGATGAAGTGATTGCTGAATTTAGAGCGATCGAAGATCTGGGAAACATTACTGCCAAAGACTGCGTGATGCGGATTTATCGAGATGTTCGGTTCTCGAAAGACAAGTCGCCGTATCGAACGCACTTCGCCGCGTCGATCGCGGCTGGCGGCAAAAAGTCATCCCGAATGCCCTACTACCTGCACCTTGCACCGCAGAATCAATCCTTTCTTGCTGGCGGCTTGTATATGCCCACAGCGGCACAACTGACTCGCTTTCGAAAAACCATCGATCACGATGCCAAACCCTTCAAAGCGCTGCTTAACCACAAAACATTTAAGCAGTGGTTTGGTGAACTCAGCGGCGAAAAACTGAAGACGGCTCCGCAAGGGTATGCTCGTGACCACAAAGAGATTGAGCTATTGCGACTCAAACAGGTGATTGCAACTCATCCCGTGTCTGATGAAGCCGTTTTAGCGGCTACCTTTCCGGCTCAAATGATTGAAATTTTTAGCGGTTTGAAGCCGTTGTTGGACTATTTGAACCGTTTTGCGGCGATCGATTGAGAGGGTTTATGTAGTCGCGGTTTTAACGTCACACATAGTTCAATCACCCCCTGAAGTTGGGTCAAAAGCAAAACCGCACCTCATCCCAACTGCCAAACCTTCACCTTACTATCCGAACTGCCACTCACCAGCACCTGTCCATCGGCTGCAAGGGCTACAGCATTAACAGCGCTAATGTGTGCGGTCAAAGTGCCCATGAGACTGCCTGCTTCCAGATTCCAGAGTTTGATGGTGGTATCGCTACTGCCGCTGATCAGGAGTTTGCCGTCACCGCTCAGGGCGATCGCGTTCACCGAATCCATGTGCCCAGCCAAAGTTCGCACCACAGCACCTGTAGCCAGATCCCATACCTTGATGGTTTTGTCTTTGCTGCCGCTGACGAGCGTCTTACCATCGGGTGTAATCACGACTGCGTTGACCGAATTGAAGTGTCCATTGGGCAAGGTGCGGACTGGCTCATTGGTTCGCAGGCTCCATAGCTTAATCTGATTATCCAGTCCACCACTGACGAGAAATTGACCGTTGGGGCTGAGCGCAACCGATCGCACCATGCCAGCCAACCCGGAAAAGGAGCGTAATAGATCACCTGTTGCCAGTTTCCATAGCCTTACCGTCCGGTCTTCACTACCACTGGCAAGCAGTTGCCCATCGGTGCTGATCACAACTGAGTTTACATCTCTGGTGTGTCCAGCCAGCGTTCGCAGCAGATTGCCATCGGCTAGTTGCCAGAGACGAACCGTATCGTCATCACTGCCACTGACCAGGGTTTGTCCATCCGGGCTGATACTCAGGCAGTTGATGGGTTTATGATGTCCCGTTAGCGTTTGCAACAGCGATCCGGTTGTCCGTTCCCAGATTTTAATGCTGTCATCTAAGCCACCACTGGCGATCGTTTGCGCATCAGGACTGATCGCCACGGCTGTCACCCAACGGGAATGCCCCGTGAGAGTATGGAGGCAGTGCCATGTCTGCGCTGATGCTGGTTGCCTGGAAACAGGTGCTCTGGAGGTCGGCGCACCCGATACACGTGGCTGATTGCTGGGCGGTTTACTGACGTTTGGCTGACTGATAGGCGATCGACTGACAGGTGAGTTGCTGGCTACCGAAGGAGCGGGTGGCGCTGAAGCCGTTGGTGGGGCGACTGGATTTCTGCTGGCAGCGATCGGGGAACGTGAGAGTGCTGTCCGTAGATCTTTCATCACCGCATCCGCAGAGGCATAGCGTTCGCTGACCAAATCCTTCAGCATTTTGTCTAAGATTTGCGCGATCGGTTCACTAATCGTCCGCCCCTTCTCGCTCAAACGGTCGCGCCAGAGCCAGCGTCCTTCTAACGGATCGTAGAGATCTTCTGGCTTGATTTGCGTCATTAGAAAAAGACAGGTGGCACCCAAACTATAGATATCGCTGGCGGGATACGCTTTACCGCTCCGCAACTGCTCGATCGGTGCGTAGCCTTCGGTGCCAATTTTTGTCCCCGGTTGGGCAGCCGTTTCGATCGACAACAGTTTGGCAACGCCAAAATCAATCAGCACCAGCTTGTTGTCAAACTTGCGGCGAATGATGTTAGACGGCGTAATATCCCGGTGAATCACCTGATGGTCATGTACAAATTTGAGGATGGGCAAGATGCCAGCCAGCACCTCGCGGATGCGCTGCTCGATAAACACACCATTTTGCGCCAGTTCTTGCAGCAGCGTGTTGCCTTCGATGAACTGCTGGACTAAATAGAGACGTTGATCGTGTTCAAAATACGCCAGTAACGCTGGGATTTGTGGATGTTCGCCCAATTCATTGAGCCGCACTGCTTCTTGCTCAAACAGCTTGACGGCTTTTTCGAGCGCTTTTGTGCCCTGCAACTGGGGCGAGAACTGCTTGATGACGCACCAGGCTTTGAGTCGATCGTCGTCTGCCGCCAAATAAGTTCTGCCAAACCCCCCTTGCCCGATCGGTCGCATCACTCGATAGCGTCCTCTCAATAGCGGTATCAGCTTCGTGCCACAGCTCAGGCAGAATTCAGCCTCGTCGGCATTTTGGGGATGCTGGCAGTCTGGATTGAGACAACAGGTCATAGCTGATGCACCAGGAACGTATTGTTTATTTTCCCCGATTCGTTGCGTTATGGGTGATTGTTCTCAAGCGATCGCCAGGACTTGCTGACACGATCGCCTCAACCATGCGTGAATGCCACTGTCGCACGTATGTTCGATCGCAGCTTATGAGCCTAAGAGCTGGCTAAAAAACAACTGCACATTTTTGGATCAGCTATCAGCTATCAGCTATCAGCTATCAGCTATCAGCTATCAGCTATCAGCTTTTCGCTGACGGCTGACGGCTGACGGCTACAGACCATGCTGTGATTTCTGTATAACCTCCTGAGCGGCTAAGACACCATTGTTTAAATGGCATTGAACCTCTTCTCACGTCAGGCAGTCTAACGTTCTACAAATGCTTGCTTCGTCCTGGCGATGCCGCTAATCCAAAACCCCTAAGCCCTATTCGTTTGAACAACGTATGACTACGCAGAAATTTCTCGCCCGCACTGCTGTTCTAGTGGCTACAACTGTCCTGGTTACGGGTGCTGCCAGCATTTCTAAGAGTTGGGCAGAGCCGCAGCCCGGTCCGAAACAATTGGTTGATGAAGTCTGGCAGATTCTCGATCGAAACTACGTTGATGGCAGTTTTAACCAGCAGGACTGGAAAGCGGTGCGGCAAGACTACATCGGTCGCTCCTATAGTTCTAAAAAACAGGCGTATGCAGCGATTCAGCAAATGGTTGCGAAACTGGGCGATCGCTACACCGAGTTCTTTGAACCACAGGCGTATAACGCCCTCAATACTGAAATTAGCGGCAACCTATCGGGTGTGGGGCTTGAACTGGCTGCCAACGATAAAACGAAAGCCCTGACGGTTGTGGCTCCGATTGAAAAATCGCCTGCGGCTTCTGCGGGCATTTTGCCTGCCGATGTGATCACTAAAATCAATGGGCGATCGACGCAGGGCATGAATATTAACGACGCGGTGAAGCAAATCAAAGGTGCAGCAGGCACTCAGGTGGTGCTCAGTATTCTTCGTGGGAACCAAAACCTTACGTTTAAGCTGACCAGAGCCAACATCAGGCTTAATCCAGTGTCTTTCCGTTCCGAAACGACTGCCGCTGGCAAGATTGGCTACATCCGCTTACCAGAGTTCACACAGACATCTCCGGCTGAGATGAATCGAGCCATTGTCGCGCTAGAAAAGCAGGCTGTGCAAGGCTACGTCCTTGATTTGCGCTCAGATCCCGGTGGGCTGCTGGATGCCAGCCTGAAAATTGCCAGCATGTGGATGGAGCAAAAGCCGATCGTCTCTCTGGTCAATCGGCAAGCCGTCAGAGAACGCTATGCAACAAGCGGGCGATCGCTGACCAACAAACCTTTAGTCGTGCTAGTAGATGGTGGTTCTGCCAGCGCCAGCGAGATTCTGGCAGGGGCGCTTCAGGATAATGGTCGTGCTGTCCTGGTTGGTACGCGCACGTTTGGGAAAGGGTTGGTGCAAGCCGTACAGCCACTGGAAGATGGTTCTGCGATTAAGCTCACGATCGCCAAGTACTACACCCCTAAAGGTCGTGATATCAACCGCGTTGGTATTACCCCCGATGTGATTGTCGGACTCACCGATGATCAGAAAAAAACGCTAGTCCAAAAGCGTCAGGTTGCAACAGCAGCCGATCCTCAATACACCAAAGCCCTTTCAAGTTTGAGGCAGCTCATTCAAACAAAGGCAGCGGCTCCCAGACAGACAGCCATCACTATGAGAACAGTGCTTAAGTGAACAGAACTGACGCAGTTTGACCAGAACCTCTGAGGTTAAAGCGACGACATTGGTGAGGATGCTTGATGCTTGGTTAAAACCTCCGAGGTTTGCGCAATACCAATTCTATAAAATCGCCCTACAGATTTGTTCTTGCTGCTGACCGCTGACCACTGACCGCTGACTGCCAGCCGAAGCTTGCCTGTGTAGCCACAGTTTAGTGAAATGGTATAAGCCCTAGTGAAGACAGTGCTCTCACGACAGCAAGGCTTGATCGCGTGACCGATCGCTAACGATTGGCACTGCTACCGATGATGTCTATCAAGAAGGCAGAGGTATAGAGGCGATCGGCTTTAACTCCCTGGCGGCAACACTGCGGCGAGTCGCTTCAACAAAGCGACCCACACGGATCGGGTCGATCGGCTGTTCACGGCGACCGTGCCGCTTGAGGGATGTAGAGGCAATCACACCATCAGCCGCCTGCATCAACGTCGAAACGTTCTCCCAGTCTGCACCACTACCAATGAAGACAGGTGTGCCATGTGCAGCAGCAGCAGCGAGTTCCAGATCGTCCAAACTGGGCGGACTGCCCGTTGCCCACCCAGATAAAATCACGGCATCGGCTAAACCGCGCTCAATAGTATCCTGCACCGCGACCGTCAGATTAGGCGAACTGAGCGGATGAGCATGTTTAACCAGCACGTCGGCAAAGATTTTGACCCCGCTACCCAATTCACGTCGATAGCGCAGCAGTTCATGCGCGTTGCCTTCAATCAGCCCTTGGTCGGTTGCCATCACTCCAGTCAGGACGTTGACGCGGATAAATTGGGCATCGGTGCAAGTGGCGATCGCCAGCGCACTCCTTGCATCATTGCGCAAAACATTAATGCCGATCGGCAGCGTCACCATTTGCTGTAGGCGGAGCACAATCAAGCTCATGGCGCTTACCACAGCCGGATCAACCTGATCCTTGGGAAAGGGCGCATCAAAAAAGTTTTCGACTATGATGCCATCAACGCCACCAGAGGCAAGGGCAGTGGCTTCCTGTTCAGCGCGATCGATCACTACCTTCAAACTGCCACCCCACAGTGCTGAGGTTGGCAGCGGCAAGAGATGAACAACACCAATAACCGGGTTAGAAGTCTTGAAGATTTGAATTAAGTCCACGTGCGTAAAGGATTCGGACTCATCTGAAAAGGACTGGCTGTTAGAATCATAACTTTTAACCGTCCTCGTATTGCTTGCAAAAGGACTTTAGCTCTCAATGGAGACGCTGCCATCCAACTATCTCGTTCAGGATGCCATGGGCATTTGCGTAAAGTATCGTAATATTCTAATTTTTGCGCTATGATAAGCAGTGTTGACATCTGGGCGATTGCAATGAGCGGTAGCTGCAAAGGCTGCTGTTGAGTTTGAGGCGAAGGGTTAATCCGTCGCATGAGCGATCGCTACAGCTTACCGACCACCCTTCCCAACTCCATCAGAAATAGGATTTCATGGGCAACAAGCCAACGATTGCCGTTACACATTTGGGCTGCGAAAAAAATCGCATTGATACAGAACATATGCTGGGACTTTTAGTTCAAGCAGGTTACGAAGTTGATTCCAATGAAGATCTAGCCGATTACGTTATTGTCAATACTTGCAGTTTTATTCAAGCTGCCCGCGAAGAATCTGTCCGCACTTTAGTAGAGTTGGCAGAGGCGGATAAAAAGATTGTGATCACAGGCTGTATGGCACAGCACTTTCAGGAGCAGCTCTTGGAAGAACTGCCAGAGGCTGTGGCGATCGTTGGCACAGGCGATTATCACAAAATCGTGAACGTCATTGAGCGCGCTGAGTCGGGAGAACGCGTTCAGGAAGTGTCTCAAGAGCCGATTTACATCGCTGATGAGTCAACGCCCCGCTATCGCACCACGACTGAAGGCGTAGCGTACCTTAGAATTGCAGAAGGCTGCGATTACCGCTGTGCCTTTTGTATCATTCCTCATTTAAGAGGAAAACAACGATCGCGCTCGATCGAGTCTATCGTGGCGGAAGCAGAACGATTGGTTTCTGAGGGCGTGCGGGAAATTATTTTAATTTCCCAGATCACTACTAATTATGGGCTGGATATTTACGGCGAACCTCGTCTGGCAGAGCTTTTGCGGGCGTTGGGCAAGGTGGATATTCCCTGGATTCGGATGCATTACGCCTATCCAACTGGGTTGACCCCCAGCGTGATTGCTGCGATTCAGGCTACGCCCAACGTCTTGCCCTACCTGGATCTCCCCCTCCAGCATTCTCATCCAGAGGTGCTGCGATCGATGAACCGTCCGTGGCAGGGGCAGGTGAATGATGGCGTGATCGATCGTATCAAGGCAGCGATCCCCAATGCAGTGCTGCGAACAACGTTTATCGTCGGGTTCCCCGGTGAAACGGATGAGCATTTCCATCACCTGCTGGAGTTCGTGCAGCGTCACGAGTTTGATCATGTCGGTGTCTTTACCTTCTCGGCTGAAGAGGGCACACCCGCGTACAGCTTGCCTCATCAACTACCTCAGTCTGTGATGGACGATCGCCGGGACGCGCTGATGACCATCCAACAGCCCATTTCCCTTAAGCGAAACCGGGCAGAGGTGGGCAAGGTGGTTGATGTCCTGATCGAGCAAGAAAACCCTGAAACGGGTGAATTGATTGGTCGGTCTGCTCGTTTCTCACCCGAAGTCGATGGCTTGGTTTACGTCCAGGGTCACGCAGCACTGGGTACGCTGGTTCCCGTGACGATCGCTGATGCCGATGTGTATGACCTGTATGGTCGTGTAGCAACAGCGGCTGATTTGCTTCCCACGCAGCTATTAGCTGTCCCTTGATTCAACGTTCAGAGCGCTGTACCTGCGTTAAGTCATGACTTGACTTAATGCAACCAACCGAATCTTTGCGTCAACTTTTTGCAGCTAATTAACTCTTATATTCTCAACCTAGGAGATTCAATGACCCTTTCGTTTAATAGTCTTGGTCTTTCCGAAGCTCGTATTCGGCACCTCGAAACAATGGACTTTACAGTCCCTACTGCGATTCAAGCGCAAGCGATCCCCCACCTCCTCTGCGGACGCGATGTTGTGGGGCAGGCACAGACGGGCACTGGTAAAACAGCCGCTTTTGCGTTGCCCATTCTAGACCGCATTGATGTCAAACTGCCCGCTGTGCAGGCGCTTATCCTCACACCGACGCGAGAATTGGCGATGCAAGTGGGTCAGGCAATTCGTGGCTTTATCGACGATCGCCGTCTAAAAGTTGTCACCATTTACGGTGGTCAGGCGATCGATCAACAGATTTCTCGCCTTGAGCGCGGTGCTCAAATCGTTGTGGGCACACCCGGACGCGTGCTCGATCTTCTTAGTCGCGGTGACCTACGGTTAAACCAGTTGACCTGGATGGTGCTTGACGAAGCCGATGAAATGCTCAACATGGGCTTTATTCAAGATGTAGAGAAAATTCTTAGTCAGGCACCGATCGAGCGCCAAACGGCTTTCTTCTCTGCCACGATGGAGCCATCGGTGAGGAAGTTGGTGACAAAGTTCCTGCGATCGCCCATCACGGTCACGATCGAGCAGCCGAAAACTGCACCGACCCGTATCAATCAAGTTGCCTACATGATCCCTCGCGGCTGGACAAAGGCACGTGCCCTTCAGCCGATCCTGGAACTGGAAGATCCTGAAGCCGCGCTGATCTTTGTCCGTACCCGCAAAGCGGCGGCAGAACTAACCAGTCAACTGCAAGCGGCTGGTCATAGCGTCGATGAATATCATGGCGATCTTAGCCAGTCGCAGCGAGAACGTCTTTTGCTACGGTTCCGTCAACGCCAAGTGCGCTGGGTTGTAGCGACAGACATTGCGGCTCGTGGCATTCACGTTGATGATCTGACGCACGTGATCAACTACGATTTACCCGATAGCGTCGAAAACTACGTCCACCGTATTGGTCGGACTGGACGGGCTGGTAAAGAAGGTACGGCAATTTCTTTGGTACATTCGCTCGATCGCCGCAAGCTGCGCGATATCGAATTCCACATGCGTCAACGGTTGGAAATTGTCTCTATTCCTACTCGCGCTCAGATTGAAGGTCGTCAGCTCGAAAAGCTTCAGGGTCAAATTCGAGAAGCGCTGGTGGGCGAACGGATGGCATCCTTCTTACCGATCGTGGCACAACTGTCGGAAGAGTATGAGCCACACGCGATCGCAGCCGCCGCACTGCAAATGGCATACGACCAGACTCGTCCTACCTGGATGCGTTCCAATCAAGATCACGTTGAGGAGCCATCTCATGGGGGCGGCTCTCATGGTGGTAGCGGTTCGCCCAAGCCTAAGCCCGTCAAACGCGGCAGAGGCGCTGGCAATGCTGAAAACCAAGTCTCGCCGTCGCTTGATCGTTAATGCCAGTTCTTGATGCGATGCGATGACGGTTATCACTGAGACAATGGTCTTAGAATAAGCTTGTGAATTGTACTAGGGTGGGCAGTGCCCACCCTAGTTTGTAGTTCTTGTCTCTAAACAGTCTTTACAGTGCTCTCAACCGACCTTCTTGCTTTTTATCGTCGAGTCAGTCAGCAACTGTTGACCGTTGTGGACGTGGAGACAACTGGGCATCGTGCCTCTGGAGGCTGCCGCGTCATTGAAGTATCCGTTTTACAGGCGACTTTGAGCGAGGGTATTCGGCAGCAGCAGACGCATTTAGTGAATCCACAAGTGCCTGTACCAGAGATGATTACACGGTTTACAGGCATTGATCAGGCGATGGTGGAGCAAGCGCCGCTAGCGAAAGATGTTTGGCACCTGTATTTACCATTGCTAAACACAGGCGTACTGACGGCTCACAACTTTGCGTTTGACTATGCGTTTTTGTGTGCAGAGCTTGCTCAGCTAGAGATAGCGTTTGCGCGATCGCCCAACGAACAGCTCTGCACTGTAATTTTGGCTCGCCTGATGTTGCCCGATTTGCCCTCCCGTAGCTTGCCTGATTTGGTCAGGCATTTTCAGTTTCCGGTGGGTCATTCGCATCGTGCCGAAGCGGATACGATCGCTTGCTGGCTCCTGGCAGAACGGTTACTCACGGAGGTGCAAAACGAGACAGATGAGACGTTACTGCCTCGCTTTGCCAAGCAGTGGTTGCCTTTAGGTGATGCCGCTACCATTCTGGGTTGCTCAGGCAAGCAGGCACGATCGCGCCTTGAAAAAGCAGGCGTACTCCCCCGTTTCGTTGGTCGCTACAAAACGCCGATGTATCAGCGTGGAAGCGTTGAGCGTACCTTCCTGGAATCTGCTGAACCAACGCAGCTTTCGTGGCTGTAAGGGGGACTTGACGCAAATGAGCCTTACTTCTCTTGAACTTGCTGATGGTGAGCAAGGCGAGAAACCACGTTGTAAGCGTCGGAACCAGGAGGAGTGATTTCCTCAGGACCTTCGGTTGCACCATCGATCGCCTTCCACGCTTCCATGCCACCTTTTAACTTCGCCACATTGAGAAAACCTGCTTCCTTCAGTTTGGTTGCTGCCTGATTGGTTTCGTCGTCGGTAGCACCATAAACATAGATGTCACGCACCTGGTCAACCGATTGGGCACCATCGACTAGCCGCTCTAAAGGCATCGGCATAGCACCCATAATGTGACCTCGATTGAAGGCATCACGATCGCGCACATCTAGTATGGTCAGCGCCGGTTCGCCCCACTCTAAACGCGACTTCAGATCGTGAGCAGACGATTCAGCTTTTAAGCCTGGTGGTGTAGGGGTTAGATTCGGCAGCGCCTCTTTTGCATTTTCGATCGTATTCTGAATGTTTTCCATAACCAATTTGACCTACAACAACACTGTCGAGTGTAGTGATAAGCCACGTGTCATTAACTCATCCTATAGAAAGAGCTAACCTGACAAACGATCGTGGAGTAGAAACGTCCATAAAGCTGTCGTTCTATGCCCACTGGCTGAGCGTTTGAATCTGTTGTTTTAGCTACTTGGCGTAAAGGTCAGCGATCGCTCTGCCGCCGTGAGGTCACTTTCCTGCACATCTAACCGCAGTACTCTGCCCGTCGGTCCTACAATCAGCCGAGGCAAGGTTTTGTGATCAACCACTTGCAGCGTTGTCATGTTGTAGGTGGTGTAGCGAGTAGACGCAGCATCCCAATCAACATCAATCACCGTGAGCGTTTTGAATGGTGCCAGTCGACTGTTAAGCAACGGGCGTGGACCCGCACCTAAGGCGCTGGTATGAAGCAGCTCTAGCTTGCCGCTGTGAGCAGGGTAATACGCATGGTCATGCCCGCTGATGTAGGTATGCACGCCATGTTTCTCCAGCATCGCCTGTAGCTTGTCAGCGCCAGCAATAATTTCTCCCAATTCATCACGTCCAACAGCAACCGCATAAAGAGGCAGATGCCCGATCGCAAAGCGCATTTTGGCAGATTGTGCCGCCGGACTTGCCAGACTCTTGTCTGCCCAGGCGATCTGTTCTGGTGGAATGCGAGAAGTCGATGCATCCCAGACCAAATAGAAAATATCTTTGTGCTGAAAGGTGTAATAGAAGGGAAAGCCTGCACGATCGACAAACTGGAGATTCGGGTTATGACCAGGCGCATTCCAGTACGCCGCCGTGAGTTCACGATCGTCGTTAAACAGAAACTTACCCCCAACAGACAGCGCTCCTGAAGCATCGTGATTCCCGATCGTAAACCCAAAGGGTAATCCTGTTTGCCGCAGCGGTGCGCCAACGTGCCGCTCAAAACCATCCCACATTGCTTGAATTTGATCACGACCGAGTGACGGCGACTGACCAGCGACCATATCGCCACCACCGAGCACTACATCCGGCTTCCAGTCGGGAATGAGCGCGATCGCCTTGTGTACTTCTGCCTCGTAGTCTGTTGAGCCATAGGCACTGTTCAAGTCGCTAATGACGACAATACGGGCATCCCCACGCACGGGAGCAAACAAACCTTTGGGCGCGATCGCACGGTTTGTGGTTGCCACTGTTGTGGTTGCCACTGATTGCCCGGTTGCTGCAACTGTAGGCGAGGGCGCACTTGTCGATGGAAGAGACGGAGGGCGATTAGCAGCACCGCTCGTCAACACTTTATGCGCCAGAGTCGCCACGCCAACCCCACCGATCGCTCCACTCAAGACTAAAAACTGACGACGGCTGAGACTCATAGACAAAGGGATGAGGGCTAAAGGATGAAAGCTTACAGAAATCTGATCACTGATCGCTAACCGCTGAAAGCTGAAAGCTGAAAGCTGACCGCTAACTGCTAAGATGATCTCTGCTAAGGTAGCACCCGTAAGAATCTACCGCGTTTAAGCCTGTTTGTGCTGCCTGGGAGAGAAATTTTATGTCGCAGGATCAGCCTCCATCAACAGAAAACAGCTCTGAACCGTCACTAGAAGCCGCAGTAGAAACTTCACAAGCTGCTACAACAGAGGCAAGCGTAGAAGCAGAGCAACCCTCAACGGCAGCGGAATCGTCAAATCCAGAAATGGTCAGCCAGCGATCGACCCCTACACGCAGATCTTCCTCAGAAAACGATGAAATTCTACCGCAAACACTACTGAGACTTGTGGGCGAAGCGTTTGTAGCTGCACAGCCGCCGCTTAAAAATCAGAGCATTAAAGCGTTACGGAGCACTATCCAACTCTTAGAAAAAACAGTTGAGCGCCTGGAAGCTGAACCTGTACCCAAACAGGCTAGAAAAAGAGCACCAGCGTCAAGTAAGGCTTCTGAGAATGCTTTGCCCTCGTCTTCGCAAGCGCTTACTAATAAACGGGCACCGACCTTTTCGACTGACGCGCTGGGGGAGAAGTACCGTGCATTCTGGCAGCAGGTCTGGCGATCGTGGAGACCGCTTCTCAGGCAAATTCGCGATCGCCTGCCCGCCGCAATCAACCGCAAGTTTTCGGATCAAGCGTTAACTGGAGCGATCGGAGGTATCCTCATTCTCTTCTTGTGGACGGCATCGTCACTGCTGCCTGCGAAGCCACAGCCGACCACGATCGCTAAAACACCTCCAGCCGAGACGGTTATTCCCTCGCCGATACCTGCACCAACGCCAATTCCACCCCTTGTCAAAGCACCAGACGTGCCTAAGTCCGTGGAAATTAGCCCCGCTCCAAGCAAACCAGTCATTTCTCCTCCACCTCTCAGATTGACTCCAGAACAGGCATTAATTGCCCGAATTCAGAACCAGGTCTCAGCCATTAGCAACCAATATGCCAGCGGTTTGGTTCAATCTGTGCAGGCGAACTTCCGTGGTAGCCGCTTGATTGTCAATATCAGTGATGGGTGGTATGACTTGAGCCGATCGCAGCAAGACAACTTAGCAGGCGAAATTTTGCGGCGTACTGAAACGCTGGACTTCATCAAGCTTGAAATGGTCGATGCATCCGGCAAATTGCTTGCTCGTAGTCCTGTCGTTGGTTCCGAGATGATTATCTTGAAACGCTCAAACGCACTGTCAGAAGCCGTTTAAGGCAGCGCTTTTTTGAGCCAATACTGAACCTGCCCAGGTGGATAGTCATTCCATTGCGCTACGACCTGATAACCCAACTTCTCATAAAATCCCCTTGCCTGAAAGCTGAACGTACCTAATCTGGCAACCGTGCAGCCTCTATTGCTTGCTTCTTGCTCTGCGAATTTCATGAGCTGTCTTCCGTAACCCTGGTAGCGATACGCTTCGTGTACCCACAGCAAATCAATTAAAAGCCAGTTCCAGCAAGACGTTGAGCCTATAAGTCCACCCAAAATTGTTTGTTGCTCATCCAGCAGCAGAATTTCCAGCGGTTTTTTCGTTTGACGTGCGGCGGCTGTAAAAAATGCTTCGACTTCAGAACACCCTTCGCTAAATATATCCAGCTTTGCATTGATGTAATTGCGGTAAGACTGGTTCTCTGTCTCAAACAGCGCAAAACGATGGTGTAGCGAGCCAGCGTGCTTGCTCTCTGCTAACGTCTTACCTGTGCAAACGGTAGTTTGAAGTGCTGCGCTGTATGCTCTGACCTGAAGATCGACTCCAGTAATAGCAGTACCAACTACTACTGCATAAGCGCCTAGATCAAGCGCCTGTCGTGCCATCTGCGGTGACGTAATGCCACCCTCGCAAATGATCGGTACATTGATCGCGTTGATCATCTGAGCGAGGAGATCAAACCCAGGCGGACTCTGATGGCTTGTTGCAGTGGTATAGCCATAGAGCGTGGTGCCAATTAGATCAGCGCCAGCCCTGGCAGCCACGATCGCTGCCTCTAAGGTATCCACATCTGCCATCACAGGTTTGCCCAATTCCGTATGAATGCGGGCAATCAGTGACTCTAGCGTTTCACCACCAGGACGAGCGCGGAGAGTGGCATCGATCGCGATGATGTCTGCACCTGCTTGTGCGATCGCCTGTGCATGGTGAAATTGCGGGGTAATGTAAACCTCAAACCCTGGAATTTGCTGCTTCCATAGCCCAATAATCGGCGCTGTGGTTTGGTGGCGTACTGCCTCTACGTGATTTGGTGTATCCAGCCTCACACCAACCGCTCCCTGATTGACGGCTGCTTGGGCAAGGCTCGCAATGACAACAGGATTGTGTATCGGCGAATCGCTCGGAGCCTGACACGACACAATCAAGCCGTGCTGGAGATTCTGCACTAAGTTGACGAATGCTGACATAAAACAGTGTAAAAGTTGATCGTCAGCGTCTGAAGCCTTACTAACAACTAGCAACCGCAAACTGCCAGTCAGTCCTGCAAAATGCCATCTTCTAGTATGGCGACCCGATCGGCAACATCAATTAAGCGTGGATCGTGAGTCACAATTAAGACCGTGCGAGCGCTCTGTTTAGCAAGCTGACGTAAGAGTTCGATGACAGCGTGCCCACTATGAGAGTCAAGTGCAGCCGTTGGCTCATCTGCCATGATGATTTGCGGGTCGCCTGCTAACGCACGGGCGATCGCCACTCGCTGCTTTTGACCTCCCGACAAATCTCGTGGCAAATGGTTGCTGCGATCGTCTAGTCTTACCTGTGAGAGCAGTTCCTGCGCCATTCGACGACGATTAGAGGCACCACGAATACCCTTGACTTTTAACGCCACCTCCACGTTCTCGGAAGCCGTTAGAGCTGGAAACAAATTAAAGCCCTGAAAGATGAAGCCAATGTTTTCTAACCGGAAATGGGCGAGTTGTTCTCTCGACATTTTCGTAATTTCTTGACCAAGCAGTTTGACACTGCCCGCAGTCGGGGTGAGAATACCAGCCAAAATCGACAGCAGCGTCGTTTTACCAGAACCGGACGGTCCCATTAAGAGCTGAATATCGCCTTGTTGAATTGCTAAGTCCACTCCACGTAGTACCTGGTAAACTTGCGAACCAGAGTGGTATACCATTTCAACACCCGTCGCTTCAATAGCCTGCTCCTTATACCGTTCCACAACCACTGAGGGAGACGCAGCTCGATCGCGAACCTGAGTAAAACTAGCAAAATTAACTTGAGAAGCAGTCATTCGTTTAGAGTCGATGAATCGATCAGATAGCAACGGTAAAGCATAAAAAGGTCGGAAAAACCGAGCATAAGTCGTAGTGGTTAGATTAGCTTCACCCAGCCAGACCCTTTTTCCTTAAAAAGTCAAGCCACGCTAGCCTACTTAATGCGGTTGAAACGATTAATTTACATAGCGTAACGCTCTGTATAGTGTAACGAATCAATAGACCTATTCGCATCGCTCCTTTCGGCAGAGTTTGAGGAACGGCTATGCCTTAAACACAATAGCGGGATCAACCTTTGTCACTTTTTGAATCGCGAACATTGCTGATCCAACGCACATAACGACTGTGATCAAAAAGACACCAGCAGCCGTCATCGGACTAATCAAAATCATGATACCCTTCGCTGCCATAGTCCACGTACCTAAGCCAATGCAGAGCACCATACTTGGTAGGTAACCCAAGACAGCCATCCACAGCGCCTGCTCCGTAATCACGCGATAAATGATCCAGTCAGATGCACCCATTGCTTTGAGTGTGCCGTACTCCTTAATGTGATCTGCAACCGAGGAGTAAAGAATTTGACTGACCACCACCATGCCCACGACGAAACCGACCGTTGCACCTAAGCCTAAAATAAAGCCGACTCCAGTCCGCTTTTCCCAGTAATCACGGGTTTGTTGTGCCATTTCAGCCCTCGTTAAAGCACGAGTACCAGGGAGAGCTGACTCTAAGCGCTTGCGTAGGGTTGGCAGATCCTGACCAGGCTTTGCCTGTATCAGAATAAAGGTGATGGAGTCGGACAAAGAGAGCTTGCGGGGTGGCGGTGGCGGAGTACCAGTGGACGATCGCGCGGGAGCCGCATCGACATTGTTGAGAACCTGAACCTCCCCGTTTTGAATGCGAATATTTGCCGTTGAACTGAGACCAGACGTTGAGAAGGCATTTGCCGTTTCAAGCGATGTGAAGACAGCCGCACTGGATGCCATCGATTGAGTGTTTTCGACCAAACCAACTAATTTTGCCGGAAGGGCACCGATCGAGCCAGAATCGCCGACCTGCTTCAAATCAATGGCTGACAACTGAGCCTTATCAACCATCATGGTATACGGGGTATTCAAGGCGTTTAGTTCGCCTTGAGCCAGTTTCCAATTTGCGAACAATTGTCCTTTGGGATCAAAGCCATAGAGACGAACAGGCGCAATGCGACGATCAGGGGAGCGCCAGAGTGCGGCTCGAATCATCAATGCTTCGGCACGCTCTACACCTTCGACATCCCGCGCTTTGACCATCTGCTCCAACGGTAGGGGAGATGTGACTTCCAAATGCACCATATCTTCAGAAGCAACCCAAAGGTCAGCGCTGGACTGGTCAATGAGCAAACCCGTCGATCGCGTAAAGCCATTCAGAATCCCAATCTGAATGGTGACCAGACTGACTGCAAACATAATCCCCGCCTGAGCAACCAAGAAGCGGGGTATATCCTCAAATAAATTCTTGCGGGCAATGGATGCCATATTTGATGTATAGCCACAGCCATACTGGTTAGGACGGGGTACAGGGGTAGAACCCCTGGCTGGAGGCAACGCCCCACACCCCCTTTGCTTCCAATGTCCTAAGCGTTGTGGCGACAGCTATATCTGAGAACGCAGCTTAGGCAATACTGTTTCCCGTGCCGAGCAATCTGGCATCAAGAGCTTCTAATCTTAATACATATGAGTTATACATATGAGTCCTTCAAGCGGTTTGAGGCTTCAGTTAAGCAACTAACTCAAACCTCAAACCGCAGGTCGATCGCTAGTGGGTAGACCCGCTCAAACTGGGTTTAGCGGCGACATAAGCTGGAAGCGTTTGGCGAAGACGATCGCCGTATAGAGCCAGCGCGTTACCACCCAGTAGTAATTCGAGGTAGTCGCGATCGTATTCTGCGCCTGTTGCCGCATCCTTCACGCAGTCCTTTAGAACGCCGTCCCAGTGACCGTAGTCACCGGAGAAACAGGTGAGATGCTTGCCCGCTTCACCTAGACCGATCGGCAGGTAAGACGGACCAGGGTCATCTGATTCAAAGGACGTAAAGATTTGCCCACGCTTGAAGTAATCCATTGGATCACGGTGGCGCAGATCGTAGTGTTCGTAGAGGCTAGCATCATCAATTTTGGTGGGGTCGTTTTCCTTCGTCCACATCAGGTCAAAGATGCTTTTCGCCTGGCTGATGATGTTGGTATTGTTGTGTGTGCCGCGTTCCTGAATCATCAGTTTCGTGAAGTCCATGAGTGACGGACGGTAGGGATGCTTGGGATCAAAGTCGCGAATCCGCTTTTCCCAATGTTCGTGCATGGCGTGGGCAAGGTCAGGTACCCAGCCACAGCCGCCTTCCAGAAAGCCAACCCGCAGCGTCGGAAACTGTTCAAACGCACCATCAAACACCATGCGGGTCATCGCGTGCTGCTGCTGGTTGCGCTGCACAAAAATGTGGTTCAACACAAAGGTTTCCATGTGGTCAGAAATGCCGCCCATCATGTAAGAACCAGGACCGCCATGAATCCCTAACGCTATGTCAAGATCAACGGCTGCTTGCAGAATGGGTCGGAAATCAGGGTGACTGATGGCTTTGCAGGTACGGATTTCGGGGAAGGCATCTGGCGCTTTGGGATGAGGAATCGGCATGTTAGGTGCAACTGCCACCGCAATGAGTCCCAGTTCATTGACGCAGCGGTGCATTTCGGCGACAGCGGCATCAACATCCTGAAGTGGCAGGACACCGATCGGCTTAAGGCGGTGATCATAGCCCCGGCAATCGTCAGCGATGTAGCTGTTGTATGCCTTGCAGAGGGCGATCGCCAAGTCTTTGTCTAACAGGCTGGAGAAAATCAGGTTTAAGGTGCCGTAGATCACCTGGACATCAACCCCCTCCTGATCCATGTGCTGAATCCGCACCTTGTTAAACATCGCACCCAGAGTGGTGTCAGGGTGGAGATTACGGAAGCCGCCTTTGCCCAGCCCCTGCGGCTGAGGGAACATGCGGAGGTAGTCGGCTTTACCTGTTGCGGGATTCACATCAATCACTTTTGCCCGTTGGTCGCCCAGGCTATCGACAACCAAGCCAATGCGATCGCGGTACTCTGGTTCAATGTAGTCTCGTAAAACTAGAGGATTCTCTAGCTTGTGAGCATCGGCATCAACGACCAGTAAACCTTCGTACATGCAGTTCTCCTTTCGTGGGGGTAAGAAACAATTAGAGGGTGTGACGCACTTTGAGAGTGTATCGCTTGCACCAAAGCACCCGTTTAGATTGCCTGCCTTGATGATCGAACTCTGCACGAACCATGACACTGCACTCTTGTAGTAGAAGACAGGCGCATGGATCGATCCCTTCTCCGGCTCAGCAAAAAGACATGGAGAATTTCTGGAGCAGAGAGAGCCTCAGTCAACTTAGCTTTGCAAGCGATCGACGCAGTGAACGAGGAGAGGCTATGGGAGTGGAACCCTCTTTGAGGGCAACATCCTCACACAGTCTTCAAGCCTAATGCTTTAGCTCTTTGGAGGTGAGTCTGGGACAGGATCGTCCTAGCTTAATTTTCAGGATGCGCTGTGCGGCTGAAGGAATTCAGCACTTGACGGAGACCAAACCAGCGCTCAAATGACCACGACATCGCTACCAGGATCGTGATACCGGGATACTTGACGAACGCTGGTTCGTTTTTTTCAAAGACGGCATGTCCACCCAGTGCAAAGACTTGGGTTAGCACTAAGCAGACCAGCGTCACGCGCCAGTCAAAGAACAGAAAAACGATCGCTGCGATCGCCAAAAGATTGGTGAGATGGTGCAGCGCTTGATTGATCGGGTTCTGATGGCTTGCAATAAAATGTGCCTTTGCATCTTGGAAGTAGCTCAAAGCGCCTCCTCCGAGGTAGTTTGTAGTCGGGTTATGGAACGATACCACAGACAAATCCTGAGCGTGCGGGAGCGATCAAAAGTCTTTGGAATTGGGCACTACCACCAGCGCAACTCAGCATACCCCCGGATGGGTCGGCTCAGCTCCTCATCCGTCAGCCAATCTACGGGCTTGTAGGTGCCAAAAATGTGATCCCACCAGTCCACTGCCAACCCAAAGTTGTGGTGCCACATACCGTACTTGTGATGTACGTAGTGGACGGGCATCTTCATCCAGAAGCACCTGGTTGGGTTTTCATGCTGTAACTGATGGGCATAAGACGAAAAGGCAGCGAATGCAAGACCGCCGAAGCACCAGCCAAGCCCTGCTTCTAGCGAGTAAAAAAACAGCAACAACATGATGACAAACGTGCCCTTCACATAGTCAAGAAATTCCCATACAACGCCCTGTCCTTCGTTACGACGGTGATGATCACGGTGACGTTCGCCTAGTCGCTGTGACACATGCATCAAGCGATGCACCCAATATTCCACCAAACTGGCAAGTACAAAAGCGAACAGAAAACAGGTCACTCCTATAGCCATTTTTGTTAGATCGGGCATTTGCACTTTCTCACTCTTACCTTAGACTGAAGCGTACCGGATATTTTAAGATTTTGCTAGCTGATGGGATGCCACCTGGTTCTCCAGCCCAGCTCAATTAGCAAACTTTTGTAAACAAAAATTAAGTGCTATCATCTTCCCCATGTTTACTATTCTTGAGATTTTAGATCGTTGAGATTTTAGTATGCAACCGCAATATGGCTATTAGCCCATCAACGTATAGCGGTCGCTATGACGCTTAGGATACTGGAATCAAGGGATGTAGGGACGGTTCCCTTAGGCGGTTTCCCCCTGCACTCCATCCTAATCAATAGGACTATGGCTGTATTGAGACGAAGCAGTTTGACGAACGTTACAGTGGCGAGGCGACCTAGCGGGAGGAGAGAAGAATGGAACTGGCTACAACCTTAACCAGTCAGACCGTTCGGGCAGGTATACGGGAAGTTGGAATTAACCCAAATCACTGGTACGCAGTTGGTTGGGCTAAGCAACTACAACCTGGTCAGGTAACGAAGGTAACTGTTTGGCAGCAAGCGATCGCGCTCTACCGGGATACTGCGGGCACTCCACACGCACTCGCTGATGCCTGTCCGCACAAGGGCGTAGAGCTACATCGAGGCAAAGTGCATGGGCAGCACTTAGCCTGTCGGTATCACGGTTGGGAATTTGAGCCAAGCGGTCAATGTGTCCATGTTCCGTACCTGCCACCGAGTCAAAAGCTGCCTTGTGCTCAGGCACGAAGCTACCCCGTTCAGGAAAAATATGGTTTGCTTTGGGTCTTTCCAGGCGATCCAGCGATCGCAGCCGATCGTCAACTGCCGCTGATGCCAGAAGATTCGCAAGGGGGCTGGCTTAAAGTTCCCGTTACAGGTCATTTCAAGGCGCACTTCTCTATCTGCAATGAGAACTCAATGGATGTGTTTCACGGGTTTCTACACGAGAATTTGCAAGGCTGGTTCGATCCCCTTCTACTCAGCCTGCAAGAAACGGAGGATGCAGTCTGTGCTGAATATCAGGTATCTTACAAAGGACGGATGGCAAAATTTTTGGGGTTGAGTGAGCGAGCCGACCAGGCAACGACCTTACCGATCGCGGTGCAGTATCGCTATCCCCACTATCAGAGTAGCTTGCGAGGGGTTTCAGCACTGTACCTGATGCGGCTCCCCGTAAGCCCCGTTGAGAGCCGTTCATTTGCGCTCTTTTTCTTTAAAGTTCGCCTACCGCAACGCTTACTCAAACTGATTGAGCCGCTGCTTCAGCGACTATTAGAGCGCTTTGTTTTGATGCGTTTTTTGGCACAAGACATTGAAATGATGGAAAGCGAACAACGCCAATATCTTGCAGAACCAACGCGCCGTTGCGTTGAGATTAATCCTGCTATCATTGCTGTCCAGCGGCTGATTATACGACAGTATGAACGTTTTAAGCAGAGTTCTAGTCCAACTCAAATGAATGGGCACAAAGCGCCGAATCTAGCCGTCTATCGCTCTGTAGAAAGTCAAGCCTCTCTGCCTCACGAGCGGTGGCTGCCTGACCGTGCTGACTCTACATAAACATGGATGAACGTACGCATTTTAGGGCGCACAAATGGCTGTTATCGTGTCTGCGATCGAAGTGAGTTGGCATCACACTGCTCTATGAAATTAGTTGATACGGTTCAAACCGACAGAAGTGCAAAATTCTGTCGGGCTGGATAGCCAATAACTTGCTAGGCAAATATACTGTTGAGCGAGAGGCGATTCGGCTATCTACAAAAGGTGAGAGGAGTTTACTGTGCAAGTTGTCAAGGAGTACATCCAGCGTTGGTACGAAAGCGGGCTAGATCCCGACATCTACATTTGTCATAAGAAGCAAGGCAATGTCGTCGAGATTGAAGAGGAAGCGACTGGCAAACGCCGAACGGTTCTTACTTTCTGTACCAATGATGTGCTGGGATTAAACCAGGAAGAGGCTGTAAAACAGGCAGCGATCGACGCGATTTTGCAATACGGCACGTCCAATAGCTCGGTCTCGGCGCTGAGTGGTCGCATTGATTTGCACCGACAGTTAGAGCAAGAAATTTCGGCATTTAAAGACCTGCCACACACACAGCTCTTCTTAAATGCGTGGATGGCAATGCAGGCACTGATTGATGCCTTTTGCCACCTGGCGATTCCGGTGCCCAATTTTCAGCACTCTCGCGAAACGCTGATTTTGACCGATGTGCTCAATCATGGTTGCATTGTGTCAGCTCTGGCACACTCGGGCACGCGCTCTGGCAAACTCTTTGGTCACAATCCGCGAGTCCGTGTCCGTGCTTATCGTCATTGCGATACGGAAGATCTTGCTCGCAGGCTACAGCGCTATGCTCGCCCAGATGATCGCATTATGGTTATTTCTGATGCGGTCTTCTCAATGGATGGTGACATTGCTCCCTTACCAGGAATGCTTGATGTCATGAGCCACTACGAAGGTAGTGTGCTCGTGATGGATGAGGCACACGCTAGCGGCTCGATCGGTCCGACTGGTCGAGGTATTTACGAGCACTTCGGGCTGCGACCACAGCAGGCAATTGAACGGGGCGTTGTACCGCTGATTATGACAACGTTTTCTAAGTTTGCTGCGTCAGCCGGAGCCGCTATCAGTAGCCATGTAGCAGAACTCAAGCCCTTGTTAGATGTGTCGCCAACGTCGATCGGTACCATTTCTCTACCACCACCGACGACCGCTGCTGCGCTGGAGAGCATTCGTATCGTTCGGCGCGAACCGGAGCGCGTAAAGCAGCTTCAGGAAAACAATCGCTACTTGCGATCGCGCCTTGCAGCGAACGACTTTATGGCGATCGGTGAAACCAATGTCGTTCCTGTGATTTTGCCAGCCGAAATTAACCCCAAGATGTACGCTAGAGAACTGATGGCGTACGGCATTTGGGTTTCGCCGATTTGGTTCATCGCTAAGCCACGCATCCGTGTCACGGTTAACGCGCTCCATACCAAAGAGGAAATGGATCGTCTGGTTGCAACAATGGTGAAAGTGCGCGATTTAGTCTATGAACCAACGATTAGCGCTTGAGAAAGGTTGGAAGTTGTTGGTTGTTAGTTGCTAGAGCGAGAAGGACGTACTGCTGAGCAGACATAAGCTAATCTATCGGCTAAAAACTAACAACTAGCAACCGATTAACTCATAAGGTTGACCCAAGAAAAGTTAGCCTGCCCAAAGTGAATGCTAAAAGCAACCATCAGATTCTCTAGACATTCAACCAACCATTGTGTCTCGCCTCTAACTTTCGTCTCGTAATGCTTGAGCACGATCGCAAAGCGTTTGGCTAAATACGACTTCATGGCATCCTTTGCTTCTCGGCAAAGCAGCATGATTTTTAGCAGTAGACCGATCGTAAACGTTGCACCTAAGTTAGTTGTTAGGTCAACGAAAACGCCGTGATTGTTTGGCTGCTGCTTCGGGTTCGCAATTAAGCAATCGATCAACTGTCCACAGGTTTGCACGAGCAAGCCACTGTGCGGTCTGAGCGTATCGTTTTGCGGTAGCGTTGCGTCTAATTGATCGGCTAACCAACGGTTGAAATGGTGTTTACCATAATCTGGACAATTAGAATGGTCGATCGAAGCCGTCAAATAATCATACATCTGTCGTTTTACCGCTCGGTATGACGATGCCTGACGACTGGAACCAACAAATTGCTGAGCCAGTTCCTGATACGTCTTCGGTCCTTCTGCCTTCCCGGCAAATTTACGAATCGACGTTTCTAACTGCTGGTTACTCAGCAGAGTAGGATTGGTGATAGCAGGTGCTGTGTTCTGATGAGTAGACTGCGATCGACGCAACAATTGCATCGTGTATCGATGTAAGTCGTGATCAAATTGTTGCTCTTTCTTCGCTTGCAGTTGGCTCATTACTTGATGCCCTAAATCGCTACTATCCCAGCTCATTAGACAATGAGGGTAAAGGTAAGGATAGCGAGGCACTAAGCTTTTAATGGGTTGACTTTTGTCGTCTTCAACGGGAGGGGTTTCTTCTGCGGCTGCAACTCGATGCTTCAACGCTGTGTACTGCTCGCTGTGATTGAAGAGCTTCACTAATTCGCGTAAGCGCTGCGTTGCTTCAAAACTAGCAGATGTTGATGGCGCTGCTCGAAATAGCTCTACTAGCTCAAAGGCAGTTTCTTCACGCCCGATGTATGACCACCAGTAATTCATTAAAATGTAGCAACAGCGGTTAAGAATGAGATTGAATTCTTGCCCTGCCCATTTTGAAAGCACGATACGGTTGAGCGAAACCAAAATTTCAGGCTCAGGGTAATCTTTGCCTTCAATAAACAAGTAGTGAAGACGATCGAGCAATTGATGGGGGTGTTCTACTTTTCGCAGTCTGAGTAAATGGGTATAGAGAAGTTCTTTATCGCTTTGGAAATTTTGGTAGGAGTAGCCTGACATTAGAAAAGCCTTCCTTAGGGAGCACCCGTATGTAGAGTTTCAAACGAACCGATCGCAAGCGCTTGAGCAACAAAGATGTATACCTGACGCTGACAGGAACCTGACAGCCAGGTGGGGAAAACCGAACGATTGCTGGAATGTCTGTGATTGTACGGTAAGTCTATTCTACCAGGAACGATAATCAGGACACTTGATCAACTGACCACTGTCTTCAAGGCGCAATGCTCTGTATTACATCCGCCAAAAGCATGAAACTGCAACGATCGCCAGCAGTTACTTCAGTCCTCGATGCATCACATATTCGGTCATCAGTGTTTGTAGAGAATAGCCAGCGGCGCTCCCTTCAATCAGCGATCGACGGAACAGTGATTGCAAAACCTCCTGAACTTCTACAGTAGAGATCGGGTGCGTTACGAATTGGAGGATTTCGGTAATTGTCAGCGGTTCATGACGAGTGACCAAACACTCTACAATGTCGCGCTCTAAATCTGACAAACGATTAAATTGACGATCGAGCAGCGATCGAATGTCTTCAAACAATGCCGATCCTTGCTGCAACTGTTCCAAAAAGTGTTTGACATCGCCATCAAACACTTCACGGACATTGGTTGCGATCGCATTTAAAGCCGACGGATTGCCTTCGTAGCGCTGAATAATCAAACGCCAATCGCTATCGGCACAGGAGAAAGCCCCTTTAGCCGTCAAAAATTCTCGTGCCGCCAGTTCTCCTAACCCATCCAGCTTTAAGGCAAAGACACGCTGACTACCTTCCATATTGGCAACGTCTTTCGGTTTTTCCGCACTGGTGAACACAAAGCAACTCTGGTGCCCAGTTTGACCAATCGCCTTCAGCAGTTCGCCATAGTTTTCATAGCCGTCCCGATAAGACCCATTGTGCACCCCCCCTCTTAGCACTGATTCCAAGCCATCCAAAACAATCAAGCAGGGGCGGTTTCGCAGGTAATAAAGCAAACGGGCTAGATCCGTGCTGCTATCTTCGCCATCAGAGAGAAAGTGGCAAAGTTCAGCAGTCAGCGCTTGTAGAGAGGGTGAGCGCTCTAACGATCGCCAAATAAAGTAATCAAATTGGTCTCTCACCTCATGCACCAATTTTGCTGCCAGCGTTGTTTTACCAATGCCAGGTGACCCAAACAAAACAAGTAAGCGGCAACCATTGATCCTGACACGCTCTTCTAGCTGCTGAAGTTCTTTAATGCGCCCAAACACTGACGACACTGCTGGAATATCGCCCCAATCTTCTCGTTGCGGTTTACGCTCATCCCAGAATGGATTGGGTTCTGGTTCAGCCCGCAAGCCTGGTTCGGCTGGCGATTGCTCAGAAAGTACAGCTCTGCCGTTGGGTTCCAGGTGCGATCGCCGTTCTCTCATTCGCTCGATCGGTCCTTGCAGATTCCGTTTGCTGACTCGATCGCCCACAACGTCCGAAAGGAGTCGCCATAGTTCTGGTCCAACGTTTTGAATCAAGTGCTGATACGTACAGCGACTCGAACATTCCTGGTAGATCTTCTTAGAACTTTTGCCCTCCCATGCTCCCCTGAACATGACTCTTTGGAGATCATTGAGCCGTTTTTCCCGTTCTAAAAGTAGCTGCTCAACAAACTTGAGTGCTTCGTCAGCGTTCATGCCAAACCTAAAGTAGATGCCTGTGCTCTAGTGTAAGGCTGAACTATCCTGAACTATCCTGAACTTTACCCAATTTCAGGTATTTTCTTTCGTGAAAAAGTCTTGAGTTGCCTGAATTGGCAACCCCTTAGTCTTTTGTCATTCTGGATTCAAGGCAATTCAGGAGAACGTTGATGTCGAAACTAGCTAATCTTTTCCACACTGCTGCGTCAAGTCAACTCAACCCTGGTATTAACACAGCCATCGATCGGACTGTAAAGCCAGAAACATTAAAACCACGATTGGCGCGATCGCCCCTCATGCTACGTGTGGTCGCAACGCTTACCATGCTTTGTCTGGCAGAATCAGCCGTTGCCAAACCATTGCAACCAGGCACTTACTGGGGCGGTGGTTCCCGCTATATCACCATTATGCGGCAAGGGAGCGATCGTATGTGTTACATGGGATCGTCGCATCCCAACAAAGCGGTTGTTGCTTCCATTTTTCCAGTCCGCGAAAACCCGAAACTCTACTCAGTTTATGGCGTTGGCAGGATTGCCCTGCTTCAACAAGACGAGAAGACCTTGCTGTTTGGAGCGCTATCAGACAGGCGAACTGCACTCATGCGTGCATCAGCCTATCGCATGGAAGGCTCCAGGGCACTCACCGAAGAACTCAAACAATGCCTCAATGCCCGCAAACCGTTCTACAAGCAAATTGTCTCTTCTCGCTAAATCATTTCCATCACTTCTTCAGTCAACAATTCTGTCTAGAACACTTTCTCAAGGATGAATATATGCTTCAGGAAACTTCTCCAAAGCTAAGATTTTCCAAGCCTTTCGTCACACTTTTCAGCATTGCTACTTTTGGTTTGGGTTTTACAGCAGGATCTATACCAAGCTTTCTTCTTAAGAAAGAGCTTTCAGACGTAGAAAGGGTGCTTTGGGCAACGGTTGCTTCGTCAGCTACCATAATTGGCGCTTTATCAGGAACCCAAAGAATGGTTTCACAGGATATCGAAGACGCTGTGAGGGAGGCTTCAGAAAAAATTAAGGAAGAATCAAAGCGAGAGGCTGAGTCAGAAATTATTGGATCCTATGCGAAATTTGAGCGGGAAATTGAAAAAGTACTGGAGACGATAGAGTCGTCGAGCATTTCAGCCGATACGCGCGACAAGATCTTAGAGGAAGTTCGTCGAGGATTACTAGGCTTTCACGAGAGATATGTTGCTCTTATGAGACCTAGCCAAAAAGTTGCAAGCTTTTTAAGTGAAGAAAACAACCAGGCTTCCTTAATAAGTGATGCTATTGAAAAGGTCAAATCAAGTCACAGTCTTAGCGAAAAACACTTACCCTGTTTCACCGAAGACCTTAAAGAATGTATTCATTGGCTCCAATACTGCATCAAAGACTACAATCTTTACGAAGTAGAAACTGATAGGTATACCTCATCTGTGAAAAGTGGTATGACCGATGGAGCTAGTCTTTACACAACTGCACTAACGGTCTTTAAAGATCGAATGGAAGAAGTAGGAACTCCTGGCTACTCAGACTATGTCAGCCATCTGATTGACTACTTGATTCAAAAGATCTTTCCTCAACCCTAGCAGTCTATTTCATTTAGTAAGACAACATCTCAAGAATCAAGAGCATTTCGCTGCCGTGAATCAAGTAAGACTAGTTCTTATTGCGAGGAGGAAGCTGAGGATTGATTTTCTTGTAATTTCGCTTAGCTTCCTCCGCTCGCTTCTGAATAGTTTTCAGATCCCCCAAAGCTTTCTGGATCTCTGGAACATTTTTTAGATCATCACGACTCAGTCTACTTTCAAGTGAAGCCAGTATTCCTTCTAATTCCTCATAAAGACCTAAGAGAGGCTTCAGAGGTTCTTGTGGATCAGCCATTTAAATGCTCCATAGCTAAAAGGTGATTGATCAACTGACGATTGAATAAGCACAAAGCTTAGTCTAAATCTATCACAAGCCTTCTCGATTGAAATCATCTGAATTAACTCAACAACCAACTACTGCATCTAGGAGTGCCTAATATGCTCAATATGAGTATGAGTAATTCTCTCCGAATGAGATCGTCTTCTCAAATAGAGGTTACAGAGCACAATACGCCCAAGCGCGGTCTATGTGTTGCTTGCCACGCTAAGCGCGAAGGTGATGCTGTGGTAACTCGCACGATCGCACCTGGACAAACGGGACAAATTAAATTTCAAGGTTCCTGGTGGACAGCCCGCTGCCTTCAAGGAATCACGCTTATTCCTGGAATGATTGTACATGTGATTGGTCGCCAAACCATTACGCTGTATGTCGAACCTATGTTCTCAAAGCCTGTACAAGGAGACTAACACAATGGCGTTTGCTGTTGCAATCTTTACAAGTTTAGTCTTCCTGATCATTGTAGATTTTCTCTCTCAGATTAAGCTGCCGAAAACCCCAGAAGAAGAAATCGGTGAAGCTGTCACAAAATATCTCGCTGAAAACAGGAAGAAGCGAGAAGAGAAGAAGAAAGAAGAGAAAAAGAAAGACACATAAAAGCAAGAAGCTAAGGCTTGCAAACCAAGTAATCTTCAAAGCTAAAACTGCGACATTAGTTGCAATATGAATGCTCCATCCTGGAGCAACGGTTACGCGCGTCCATTAATCACTACTGCTACTACCATCCTATGCAAACAGTCAACTGTCCGCAAAAAATAGTGTTTTTTAACTCGCTCTCTCATGGCAATGTAGCAATACCGTCTACTCCTAAGTTGCCATCGCCAGAGGCATCAACCTCCTATCCAAATGTGTCAAGTCAGGTAACAGAATCATCGCGCTCTAACCGCATTCCTCAGATGCTATTCGGTACGATCGCGATCGTGGTTGGCATGACGGCAATTTCAGTAGTGACTTACGTGACGAGCAATTTCGTGATTGCCCAATTGGAGTCCCGACAACCATTGAATCAGCGACAAAGATTAGAGCCGAAGCAGCAGAAATTCGGTCAAAGCGAACCAACAGTTCTCAATGCTGATGTCAAGCCAGGCGTACAAGACCCTCTAGCAGACGCTCCGGCGAAAATGCACCTTGACCGTGCTGGACGATTCGCAGCGATCGGCAAATTCAAAGACGCGATCGCCTCAGCCAATAACATTCAACTCGATAGCCCTTCGTATGGCACGGCTCGACAATCGATCAACCAATGGTCTGATCAGCTACTGCAATCGGCTCAACGACTCTATGCCGTGAACAAACTAGCCGTGGCGCTTGACTATGCTAGAGCCGTTCCTGCGACTAGCGACGCGTTCCCAAACGCCCAGCAGTTGCTTCAGCAATGGGAAGAACAGCAGCAGATCGATGAGAGTAACAACCAAGAGCATTTGCAAATGGCGCAGCAAGCGTTAGAGCAAGAGGATGGCATCACTGCCGCACAAGAAGCTGGACAAATGACCAATGATCCTCGTTGGCAAGCTCAGAAAACAGCCATGATGCAAAGAGCCGAGTTATGGTCACGTGTGCAAAAAGCCAAGCAATTGATTGAACAGGGCGAACCAGAGAATGCCATTCATGAAGCAAGACGGTTGCCGATCGCACCTCCCTGGCTTGAGAAAAGAAATCGGCTGATTGAAGAAGCAAACCAACTCATCGCTGACGAAGAAGCAGACAGGAGAAGACGCGAAATCTGTCAGGATGTCACTGTTGGCTTGCTTAGCGAATGCCCTAATCCAGCGGATATTCTCGATTCCCTGAGCAACTTTCCCTCTGGTCTACGATCGTCCAAACTTCGCAGGCATTAATGAACGAAAAACTGTATAGTGCTCGATAAAAGGCTGCATGACCATTAAATTGAGCGTAGAGAGCAGACAATAATCGATGAATCCCTCTGGTAATGTAAACTTGTCATCGTCGTCAGGCAATCCGGCTGCGATCGTCGTTCAGATCATTCCTGTGACCACAGCGGCTGAACAGGAATGGTTTCTCGATGTTCCAGCGGTTGTCTATGCTAATGATCCAAACTGGGTGCCGCCTTTACGTAGCAGCATTGCCAAACAGCTTGCATCAACGAATCCATTTTTTCAGTATGGGCGGTTGCAACAGTTTATTGCAGTGAGGGGTGAGGAGGCAGAAGGCAGAAGGCAGCAAGGCAACCCCTCACCCCTCTCTCCTCACCCCTCACTTCTAGGACGGATTGTTGCGGCAGTGAACGATCGCCTCATCGATCGCGAAGGGCAGAAGGTAGGGCTATTTGGCTACTTTGAATGTGTGCCCGATTTTACGGTAGCAAAAGCGTTGCTGGATGCAGCATGTGATTGGTTGCGATCGCAGGGCATGACGACTGTGCGAGGACCGATCGACCTATTCACCAATAATAGATGCGCCTTCCTGGTTGACGGTTTCGACACACCACCCATGATTATGACTCCTTACAATCCGCCTTACTACCCGCAGTTTGTGGAGCAAGACGGCTGGCAAAAAGCGAAAGATTCTTACGCTTACAATTTTCCGTTAAACAAACCGCTCTCACCTGAATTTGAGAAGGGTTATAGAATTGCGCTGAAATCAGGTGTAACCTTTCGTCCGCTTAGAACAAAAGGAGAGGGATTTAGGCAAGATTGCGCTAGTCTTCATCGCCTTTTCAGTACCCTGTTCGCCAATAATTGGAGCGCAACACCTCATACAGAAGCAGAATTTTTAGAAGAAGCGCGTGATCTGCAAAGCTTAGTTGACCCAGATGTTTTTCCTGTTGCTGAATACAACGGTGAAATGATTGGCTTTTGGATGGGTCTGCCAGACTACAACATTGCGCTCAAGCATGTCAACGGTAAGCTTGATTGGCTTGGTATCCTCAAGTTTCTTTGGTATCGCCGTCAAATTGATCAAGGAAGAGTAATCGTTATATGTTCTCTCCCAGAATATCGCCGTAAAATGGTGCCTCTAGGACTAATTTATTTGGGTTTGCAGGGCGGCATTAAGAAGGGAAAACCTTATAAGCGGGCTGAACTAGGGCATGTTTACGAAGACAATTTTCCCTCTCGTAAACTTATCGAAGCTTCTGGCGGCACGATTTACAAAACCTACCGCATTTACGAGAAAAGCTTGAGCTAAGAAACTTGCTAATGATCCTCTAAGCGGCTATAAATGGGCTTTGGGATGGAGTATTGTAAATAGAATAACGATGAGCGCTATGACTCAGTCGAATGATTTACCAACTCGACTCGATCGCATTGAAGCTATCCTGGAACAATTAGTCGATCGCGCCAACGAAAATACGCAGCAATTAGCAACGACAATGCAGGCAATTGATCGATTGGCAAATGTGAAAATCGAAACGCTTCAGGCGATCGCGGCTTCACAACGCGACATCTCAGAAATGCAGTCAGAATTCAGAGGACTGCAAACCGAAAATTGCCGCATTCTCGACGTTTTACAAAATCGGAATAATGGCACTTAAGAGAAGCATTGTTCATTCAATTCACCGATCTTAACCACATGAAAGCATTCGTGACTGGGGCAAATGGATTTTCGGCATCGCATTTGATTCAAGCGTTGGAGCAGCGTGGCGATTCTATTGTGGGATTAGTGCGGAAATCCAGCAATCTTTCACGACTGAATGGATGCAATGTGGAGTTGGTCTATGGGGATTTGTGCGATGTTGATGTTTTGAAAACAGCTCTGACGGGTGTGGACATAGTTTTTCATGTGGCTGCTTATGTCGAACTGGGTATTGTCGATGCAGCAGAGATGGAGCGAGTCAATGTGGAAGGCACTCGTGCAGTGCTGGCGGCAGCTCAGGCAGCAGGCGTTTCCAAGATGGTGTATTGCAGCACGATCGGCATTTTTGGCGATACACAAGGACAAGTCATTGACGAAACCTTTGAACGCACGCAAGAAGATTTTTCGTCGGCATACGATCGCACCAAGTACGAGGCGCAACAACTGGTCGATCGGGCGGCTGCGGAAGGTTTTCATGTCGTCAGCGTCTTACCATCTGGCATTTTTGGTGCCGATGACCCGCATTTTGGTCCCGTAATGAAACAGTTTCTCAACGGTGGCTTGAAACTTTGGGCAGGCGGCGATCGCGTGACTGGCATCGTGCATGTAGACGATCTGGCAGCAGCAATGCTTTTAGCTGCTGCAAAGGGTCAGCGAGGAGAACGCTACATCATCTCGGCTGGTGATATGACGACCCGCGAAATGTTTGCGCTGTTAAGTAAAGAGTCTGGCGTTCCTGCTCCAGCCGAGACCCCGGAAGCGATCGTGCGACTGGTGGGCAATCTACTCGATCCGATCGGTCGTCTTTTCTCCTGGCAACCGCCCTTAAGCCGAGAGCGCGTCCATTACGTCTACGATCGCTGTGTCCGTGTAGATGGCAGCAAAGCCCGACGAGAGTTAGGTTGGGAGCCGCGATCGGTTGAAGAAACGATTCGGGCATTGGTGAGAGGGAAAGAATAAGGAATAGCAAGAACGAAGTTTGAGATTTGAGTAGCGCCTTGCCCTCTTGCTCATTGTTGTGCTTGCTCCGCATCATATCTGGCAATATGTCTGGCGATCGCTGCCTCATGACGTGGTTTTTGTTCAGGGACGGTTGCTGACTGCACCATACGCGCTCGGCTTGGAGAGCGATCGTCCACTGCCACCCCGATAAACGGTGATTAACTCGGCGCAAATGCTGACGGCAATTTCAGCGGGCGTGAGGGCACCGAGATCCAGACCGATCGGCGCATACACCGCTTCTAGCTGGGAAACCACCAAGGATGAATCCATCCCTGGAATGCCTTCTTCTCGCAGCGCTTGCAGCACGGTTTTGACTCGCTTTGCGCTGCCGATCATGCCGATGTAGCGAGGCGATCGCGGCAACAGCGCTCTCAATGCCGCCAAGTCATGCTGATAGCTGCGTGTCACCAGCGCAACACAAAGCTGCGGTCGATCATTCAATGCTGCAACGGCTGTATCAATCGGCTGCGCTAGAACAGTCGCATTGGGGAACCGCTGAACGTTAGCAAACTCTGGGCGATCGTCCTGCACGACGATATGGAAATCAAGCAGATATGCCATTTGCGCCAGAGGGATTGCGACATGACCTGCGCCGATGATGAGGAGGGTGGGGGGTGGGAGAAGGGGGAGGGTGAAGGAGGGGGTAGGGGGTGTGGGGTGTGGGGTGTGGGGTGTGAGCAGGTAGGGCGATCGATCGGCAGTGAAGGGGAGCACTAGAGAGCCGGATTGTCCAGTTTGCAGGAGGGCGATGATGTCGTGGGTGAGGGCGATTGCGGGTTCACCTTGCCATCGTTCTAGCCAAACCTGCATCATGCCGCCGCAAATGCCTTGCTTAAGCTGCTCTGGATTGCCTGAAAGGTCGATCGTGACTGCTTGCTTTTCACCTGTGACGCATACGTGTCTGGCTTGGTCAATCACGCTGGCTTCACCTGCCCCACCGCCGATCGTGCCAATAATCTCGCCATCCGCACAAACAATCATCATCGCGCCCACTTCTCTAGGCACCGATCCTTTGACCTCGACGACCGTTGCCAGCACAACCGAACCGTCCTGAAGCGCTATCGCAAGCTGTTGGTAGAAGTGGAGCATGGGCTATTTGAACGTGAGCGATCGTCCGTATTGTAGGAGAGGAACGATCGGGTTTCAGTATCCGTTGTGTGCAGCAGCAGGAAAGACCGCTAACGCTCAACCATGACTCATCAGCAGGACATACCAGGAATATCAGGTTATCCTTCTAAATTCATGAGGCTCATAGCTACACCTCTTTTGATGTCGTTAGAGCCTGTACATCTGGCTGGGATGGTGGCTGCTGAATCAATCTCATCAAGAGACGCAACCCTTCATTGACTGCACCAGCATCTGGAAACATGGCTGCGACATCAGGCTCTAGCTGAACCATAAGGGCGGTTTGCTTGCGTCCTTGACCACGGGCAACAACCGGAAGTTGAGTAAAGTCGTATTCAGGACGTAAATCGTCATCCATTTCAGAGATCTGACTCATAGGCTTTACGTTCCTTACGGGTAACTGGACGGGCATTAATGAGGCGTGTAATGCCTGCACGGTCAGTGTAAGCAACTACTAGCAATCGCCCTTTGGCTGATTCTCCCATGATAATGAAACGGCGCTTTTGCAGGGAGTGTACCTGATCGGCAAAGGTTAAAAATAGTGGATCATCAAAGACAGAAGTAGCTTCATCGAAAGAAACACCATGCTTGCTCAGGTTGCTTCTAGCTTTTTCTTTGTCCCAATCAAACAACATAGATTTGATAAACTACACGATCGCTTCACGCCCTTGATGAGGTTTACTAGAGAACGTTTCATCCTGATAAAGTACCGTTTCTGAAATCGGGGTCATCCCTTGATTTAGCCAAACAAGGGATGCCTTCGTTACAATCCCATTTTGAAGCGAGACCAGCGAGAAATTGCGGTGACAATCGGTGTCCGTCTTCACGATGCGGGGGACGTTGGCAGCGTTAAGGTAAATGGTGCCATCCCGATCGACGATCGAGACGCGCTGGTGCTGTTTGGTGTGGCGCAACTGATGGTGCATGTGCCCAAAGGTGACTAAGGGAATCGTTTTGCCTAACTTACGGGTTGCCTCGATCGCCTCCGCAAAATCTGGATCGCCATGATCGCCACCCGGAGGACTCCAATCTCTGCCACAGATATCTTCGGCGCGATCGCCCAACCCTTTAGGACCGCAGTGCCCCAGAAAAATCACGGTGTCGCAAGCACTACTACTGGCGGCTTCTACAATTCGTTCGGTGGATTCGGCAAAGCTGGTGATGCCGTAGCGCGATCGATAAAAACTATCCGTATTCTTCCATTCTGACCCGCCCCAGCTAAAGGGACGCGCCCCCACAACCGTTAGATTGAAGGCTGGGAAATCGAGTTTGCCGTAGCCAACGTGCGCCTCTCCCAGTAAATCCAACTGTTGCTGTACCCGGTCTTCCTGCGTGCGATCGTAGGGACATTTCTTAATGCCCCATTCTGTCGCGCTGTACCAGGCATCGTGATTGCCCAAAATCGCTGCTTTGGGAATATCTAGTGCCGCGATCGATCGCACAACGTTAACCGATTCGTTGCCAAAATCGCCGACCAGTAGCACCAGATCCACCCCTAAATGCTTGAGCGCGATCGCATCATCGGCATCCCAGCGATCGTGGACATCGCCAATCACGGCAATCGTTATCGTTGTTAGGGGTGCGATCGTTGGTGTTTTTTGCGTTGGTAGTTGTTGTACCTGTGAGGTTTGATCGTGTGGCGGCTCAGTCATGCGTATCCCCTTTCCTGTCTTCTCCAGCATAATGAGGTTTTGAGATGCCTGGGTTGAGCAACCGTAATCCTTAGAAACATTTCTTACACATGCCATAACGTCTCTAAGTTAACAATCAAGTCATGCCACACCTGACACAGTAATAAAAGAAGCGTTGCTAGATAAAGAGATGATGCTTGCCAGATCCCCGACTTCTGAATCCGATTCAGCCAATCCAATCAGGATTGCCCAAAGAAGTCGGGGATCTATATCGCTTTTTCATACTCTTAATCAGCAAGACTGTGAAAGTAGAGACAATTTTAGTTAACGCAACGAAAGAACGCCCATGTCAGATGTGACTTTAACGTTGACCATTAATGGTGACGCTGTCCGCCTTAAAGACGTGTCTCCTACCATGACGCTGCTGGAATATCTACGTAACAGCAGTCGCGTGGGGACGAAAGAGGGCTGCGCGGATGGCGACTGTGGGGCATGTACCGTGGCGATCGTCGCTGAAGGTGCCGATGGCAAACCCCACTATCAGGCGATGAATAGCTGCTTGATTCCCCTGGCATCCGTAGCGGGACGGGCGATCATCACGGTGGAAGGGGTCGCAAACGGGGCACTGCATCCCGTACAGGCGGCAATGGTCGAAACGCTGGGTTCCCAATGCGGCTACTGTACGCCGGGGTTTATCATGAGTCTGTTTACGGCATATTACGATCGCGCCGTGGACGCTTTCTCTGTGGAAGGCAATCTGTGTCGCTGTACGGGCTATCTCTCCATTCGTCGCGCGGCTGCGTTGGTGAATGATGCCCTGCCCGACTTACTGGATGATAGCTTTGCAACACAATTGACCCAAGCCGCGATCGATGCTACCCCACTGAATTACAGCGACAACGAGCAACAGTTTTACCGTCCCACTCAGCTAAGTGAGGTTCTGACCTTGCTCCAGCAGCATCCAAACGCCACGCTGGTCGCAGGTGCCACCGACTTAGGGCTGGAACTCACCCATCGTCGCCAACACTTTCCGGTGATGGTGTCGCTTGAAGCGGTGGCAGAACTCAAGCGCGTGGAGCAAACCCCAGAGGCAGTGACGATCGGCGCAGCCGTGCCTCTGAGCCACATCGAAACCAATCTACACGGCATCTTTCCCAGCCTGGATGAAATGCTGCATTGGTTCGCGGCACGACAAATCCGCAATCGAGCGACGCTGGGCGGCAATTTGGGCACCGCGTCCCCGATCGGCGACCTGCCCCCCGTTCTCCTGTCACTGGATGCGGAGATTACGATCGCCAGCGCCACCGAAACCCGCACCGTCCTGTTAGCAAAATTCTTCAAAGGCTACCGTCAGACCGATCTCAAACCGGAAGAGGTGATTGTGTCAGTAACGATACCAAGGGCGATCGCGTCCGGTGCCGTGCGTCGTCTCAGCCAGTCATACAAAATTGGCAAACGGGGCACGGATGACATCAGCATCGTTGCAGCCGCGTTTACGATCGATCTGGATGCCAGCGATCGCATTGTGCATGCCCGCCTTGCCTATGGGGGCGTAGCGGCAACTCCAGTACGGGCGATCGCGGTTGAAGCCATGCTCATCGGGCAACCCTGGACGCTGGAAACCATCCAGCAAATCAAACCGACTCTCAGATCAGCCTTCACACCCCTAACCGATCTGCGAGGCAGCGCCGACTATCGCAAACTGTTAATTGCCAATCTCTTTGAAAAGTTTTTTGTGGAATGCCAGTCGTTCAGTTGCCTCAAATAAGTATGTCTAAACTAATACTTCAAGTCCGAACAAACGATAACCTGCTAGATTTGCTTGCCAAATCTGAATCTCCAGTTTGGGTTATCTCGGATGATAAAGTTCAGCAAATTACACCTATCCAGGTTGTAAATTTTGCAGGTATACAAATGATTGAGGGTGTCTTTGATCGAAACTCAAGTTATCGAAAAGATGGCAGACTCATTGTAAAATTTTTGGACGGACACATCATAAATTGCAGCATTCAATTTGATGGGCAGAATCCCGTTCGCTACATTCAAGAAAATTAGACAAGAAACTTAGTGATCAATCTCAACTCAGGTTTTTTAAGATGGATATTACAGCAACGCTCAACGAAATTGCCTCTCTCAGTATTGAGGATAGACTTTTTCTGGTACAAGCAATTTGGGATAGTATTGCCGCTGAGCAAGCTTATCCTGAGCTAACAGAAGCACAGGAGAGAGAGCTTGATGCCCGGATCAAAGACTTTGAAATGAATCCAGACAATAGTCTGTCCTGGGAAGAAGTCAAAGCATCGATTAAGAGACGGCAATGAACGATGTCTTAGTCTTTCGTCCACAGGTTCGGAATGAGCTTAACGAGGCATACGATTGGTACGAAAGCCAACAACCAGGGCTTGGAGATGAGTTTCTAGACTGTATTGATGAGGTCACTAACCGCATTTGTTTGATGCCAGAATCGTATGCAATTGTGTACCGAGATGTGCGGCGGGCAGTCGTAAAGCGCTTTCCGTATGCTGTGTACTATCGGATTGTATCTAGCCGAGTCATTGTAACCGCAATTTTTCATGGTAGGCGCGATCCGAAAGCATGGCAGTCACGAGTTTAAAGACGGATTTTACAGCAGGTTTAACAAGTAGAGGTGACGAAATGAACGTAGTGGGCAAACCCTCGAAGCATGAAAGCGCTGTTTACCACGTCAGCGGGAAAGCGGTCTATACCGACGATCAGCGTCAGCCTGCGGGGATGCTGTCGGTGTATCCTGTGGTTGCTCCCTACGCCCACGCCAGAATTACGGGGATTGATGTCTCCGGTGCTGCAACGGTGGAAGGAGTCGTCACCGTACTGACTGCCGACGATGTTCCCGGCAAAAACGATACGGGCGTGATCGTGCGGGATGAGGAGTTGTTTCCCACAGAAGCGGTGAGCTACTACGGACAGGCGATCGTGTGGGTGGTGGGCGAAACGGACGATGCGGCTCGATTGGGAGCTGAAAAAGTTGTCGTGACCTATGAACCGTTGGAACCAGTC
Source organism: Tildeniella sp. (assembly GCF_059505325.1). Taxonomy (NCBI): domain Bacteria; kingdom Bacillati; phylum Cyanobacteriota; class Cyanophyceae; order Oculatellales; family Oculatellaceae; genus Tildeniella; species Tildeniella sp. The sequence continues at coordinate 12,284 of NZ_JCACKI010000018.1, read as the reverse complement.
TTAAGTATTAAAGCCGCGATCGCCGCCGAGAGCTTCCACAACCAGCCACAGGTGATGCGGCAGGGGGATGTGACTGCCGCATTGAATGCAGCCGATCGCTCTCTCGATGGCGAAATCGAGATGAACGGGCAGGATCACTTTTATCTGGAAACCCAGGCAAGTTGGGTGATACCCGATGGCGAAGGACATTATCAGGTTTATGCCTCAACCCAGCATCCCGCCGAAACGCAGGTCATCGTGGCACGGGTACTGGGCATTAACAGCAATCAGGTGACGGTGACATGTTTACGGATGGGCGGCGGCTTTGGCGGCAAGGAATCCCAAGCGAACCCCTACGCGTCGGTTGCTGCGATCGCGGCTCACAAAACAGGTCGTCCCGTGCGCGTGAAGCTCAAGCGCAGCCACGATATGACGCTCACAGGCAAACGCCACGGCTTTCTTGGTCAATACAAGGTCGGCTTTACAAACGAAGGGATGCTGACGGCGCTGGATGTCTCCCTCTATGCCGATGGCGGTTGGAGTCTGGATCTGTCGCCCCCGGTGCTGCTCCGCGCCATGCTCCATGTGGATAACGCCTACTACATTCCCCATCTCAAAGTAACGGGACTCATTGCGAACACCAATCGGGTGTCGAATACAGCGTTCCGAGGGTTTGGCGGACCTCAAGGCATGATTGTGATCGAAGAAGTGATCGATCGCGTTGCCCGTGCTCTCAACCTGCCGCCTAATGTGGTGCGCGAACGCAACTTTTATCATGGGACTGGCGACACCAACACCACTCATTATGGGCAGGAAATTTACGACAATCGCCTCGATCGCGTCTGGCAAGAGGCAAAGACCAACGCCAAGTTTGCAGCGCGGCAAGGGGCGATCGCCGACTTCAATCGCACCCATCCCCATACCAAACGCGGCTTAGCCATCACGCCCGTCAAATTCGGCATCTCGTTCAACAAAACCCACTACAACCAAGCAGGCGCGCTCCTGCTCATTTACACCGATGGCAGCATTCAGCTTAACCACGGCGGCACTGAGATGGGGCAGGGACTCCACACCAAAATGCTGCAAGTGGCAGCCAGCGCTTTGGGCGTGAGTGTGGATAGGTTTCGCCTGATGCCCACCAGCACCGACAAAGTGCCCAACACTTCCGCCACAGCAGCCTCCAGCGGGTCAGACCTCAACGGGCAGGCGGTAAAAGATGCGTGTGAAACCATCAAAGCGCGTCTGTCTCCTGTCGCCGCAAGAATGATGAACCTGGACGCAGCCGAAGATCTGGTGTTTGAAGACGATTGGATTTTCTGCCAAACCTATCCCAAAGTCCGCATTGCCTTCCTTGATGTGGTGAGGCAGGCGTATGACGATCGCGTCAGCCTCTCTGCCACGGGCTATTACCGCACACCGCACATCTATTGGGATGAGGTAACAAGCAAAGGTAGACCGTTTTACTACTTTGCCTACGGTGCCGCCGTGAGCGAAGTCGAGGTCGATGGCTTCACGGGCACCTTCAAACTCCGGCAGGTGGATATCGTGCATGACGTGGGCGAGTCGTTGAATCCCCTGGTCGATCGTGGGCAAATAGAAGGCGCATTTGTGCAGGGCATGGGCTGGCTGACGATGGAAGAACTGGTCTGGGATGAACAGGGACGGCTCCGCAGCGATGCGCCCAGCACCTACAAAATTCCCACCATCAGCGAAATCCCCGCACACTTCAGCGTTCATCTCCTAGAACGGGCAGCGCAGGACGGCGTGATCTACGGCAGTAAAGCGGTGGGTGAACCGCCCTTGATGCTGGCAATGTCGGTACGGGAAGCGATCCGAGAGGCGGTGGCAGCGTTTGGCTCAGCCGATGCTGTAAACCTTGCGGCTCCAGCAACCCCAGAGGCGACGTTGTGGGCGATCGAACAGGTGCGATCGCTCTCCACCCAATCAGCTACTATCCCCGATCCACAGCTTTCAACCATCTAGTCAGGGTGAGGAATAACCATGCGATATCAAGACATCATTACGATCGAACCTGGAAAGCGAGGCGGCAAACCCTGCATTCGCGGAATGCGAATCACAGTCTACGATGTGTTGTCTTATCTGGCTTCAGGCATGACGTATGAGGAAGTTCTAGATGACTTTCCGTATCTAACTCAAGAGGATATCTTGGCTTGTCTGAGCTATGCAGCAGAGCGGGAACAACAAACGCTGACAATTCAAGCATGAAATTGTTGTTTGATCAGAATCTATCGCCTCGGTTGGTCAATCGCCTCTCGGATCTTTATCCTGCCTCTCAACACGTTTTCTTCATTGGTTTAGATCAGGCAGGCGATCATACATTATGGGAGTACGCCAATCAGAATGATTTCACTGTCGTAACCAGAGATTCAGATTTTAGTGAGTTGAATATTCTACGAGGGTTTCCGCCAAAGGTTATTTGGATTCGACGTGGTAACTGCTCAACCAATCAGATTGAAGAGATGTTGCGATCGCACAACAAAAACATTAAGCAATTTCACGAAGATCCTAACCTTGGGGTATTAGCTCTGTATTGAGTAAAGGAAAAATCGAATCCTTTTGATGAATTTAACCAACGGCAATTACCACATATGTGTTAAACCTTGACAAACAATTTCTAGTGGAATAATACTACGCGGTTTGGATTTGAATTTCTCTGGATTAGCTGCAATTATTTCTTGAAGTCTTCCTACATCTCTAGTATCTTTCAATAAAACTCCATAAGGATTGTCTGGAAGGGTAAAATCTCCCTGAGATCTCCACTCACGCTCATGCAACCAAATAATCCATCCATTTTGATTCACTTCAAAACGTACAACGCGCTACAACTCTTCCTTTGGAATACATAGCTGTTTTTCCTCATCAGGTGAAAGATAAAGTACAGGACGGCAGCCTCGACTATAAGCATATTTCTTAGTAATGAAAATACCATATGGTTCATATCGAGGTTCATCCGATCGGTGTTGTCCTTATTCAAAACATACTTCAATGAAACAAAGGGTATGTCCATAAAACAAGTAGCTGAATTTTTCCCTTTGATGTATCCTTTTCTCTGACTTCCCCAAATCTCTCCAGTTTCGAGCATACTGACAAGGTTATCAAATGCTGAATATTTTCTCTTGCCCTCGTTGGTACTTTTAGTTAAGTGAATTAAGTATGGAGTCAGGTCAGGTCTGTCATAAAACGGTAAATCTTTAAACTCAGGATACATAGTGAGAATGGTGCATTGGACATTACCAGTCGTTCAATTGATGGCAATGCCACATTCTAGCTCCACTTATCCGTTCGCGTAGGAAAATTCGTGTCCAGAAGATCCATCGGCAGATCCAGACGAGAATGGCATATCAGCAGAGGAACAAAGGCTTACGCGATCGCAGTGGCAATGGAAGTGGATGCCGCCTAATCGCGGACGAACAGTTTTGCGATCGCCCTTATCTCCACTGCTATGAATCAGGCTTGGACTCTGGAGCACCTCACTGCACATGCAAATGAGCTTGGCGTTCCCTTAGATCAACCCTACCTCAAGCAGTTCATCTAGAAGGCTTGCCGTCACTAACATAACCTGTTGAGTTGATCGCCATACGTAACCGCAGCGATCGACTCAACAGCAAAGTCTGCTGTTCTAGTTAAAGTCGATCGATCGCGTTGAGCAATGACTCTATGCTGGCGTTGTGGTCTAAGAACGAGAACAGGTGTTTGTAACGCAACTGCCCTACTTTGTTCAGTACAAACTGTGCGGGGAGCGGTGCACCAAGTGCCTGTCCTGTCTGATAAGCACGAAAGCTTTTGCAGCTTGGGTCACTCAAAAGAGGCATTTTCAACCCCAAATCTTGCACAACGGTTTTGCTTTGTCGTGGGTCGGTGCTGGTAATCATCAACAGTTCGACATCCCGATCGAGAAACGCTTCATACTGCTCATTCAGTGCCTTGATGTGTGGAAAGCAAAATGGGCAGTACTGCTTTTCAGTAAAGATGCGTGTAAACGCTAAGACAACGGGTCTACGACGGCGAAAGTCTGTCAGCGTGACCGATCGTCCATTAGTCACATCTGGCAACTCAACGTTAGGGGTGATCATGCCCTTTGCTAACGAGTTTGTAGCGGGAACAGGCAGGAAGTTATTGAAAAAACGCTGATTAAGCAGTCCGTTAAAATCCGTAGACGTAAACATTGAGAAGGAATGATGGTACTTTCAGCTTGATTCTAAAGGAAAAGGTTGCAGCGGTGTGTCTACTGTAAGACAAGCACTCGGCGAGGCTCAACCGTAAATTGCATCACTTGCGATCGCGGTTATCAGGCTCACTTATTTGTTACGCTTCGTAACACGATCGTTTATCAGTATGGTGATGCTTCTGCTCCAAGTTCAACATTTGTATAAAGCCTACCGGACTCAGGGCAAAATCACTCATGCCGTTCAGGATGTTTCCCTAGAGATTGGTGCTCAGCAAGTACTCGCGTTTTTGGGTCCCAACGGTGCTGGCAAGACGACCACCATCAAAATGATTGCAGGATTAGTGTTGCCCGATCGGGGTGCTGTTAGTATTGCCGGACGCGATCCGCACCACGATTCGCAGGCGCTGCGATCGGTGGGAGCAGTTCTAGAAGGCAGTCGCAATCTTTACTGGCGGCTCACTCCAGCCGAGAATCTGGAGTATTTCGGGGTGCTGCGGGGTTTATCACGACGTGTGGCACGGCAGCGATCGCGGGTGCTACTCGATCGTTTTGAGTTGAGCCATAAGACTACAACCAACGTACAGAAACTCTCGCGCGGAATGCAGCAAAAGGTGGCGATCGCGGTGGCATTAATCCACGAGCCGCCGCTACTCCTCTTAGATGAACCGACTCTGGGCTTAGATGTAGAAGCGACGCAAACCGTAAAGCGTCTCGTACGCGAGATTGCCAGCGAAGGGCGAGCCGTTCTTCTAACGACGCACCAGCTTGACATCGCCGAAGAACTGTCTGATCGCGTTGCGATTATCAATCAGGGAAAAATTGTGGCTGAGCAGTCAACCCAAGCGTTGCTCCAGCAGTTTTCGAGTGCTGTTTATCGGGTGGAAATGTCGGCGCTGCCTGACGATCGTGTCGCCAGGTTGCTTGATCTGGGCGCACTGGTAGAAGGCACGACCATTCACATTCCTGACCCAACCTTGCTCTACCCTGTTCTGGACATTTTGAAACCGCTGCCGATCGTGCGACTCGAAACCGAGCGGGCAACGCTTACAGATGTGTTCTTGAAGCTAACGCAAGCAACTCCTACGCCCATAAACCCGTTGCTGAATCGCGCGACAAATTAGGTCGGCACTGGGACATCCCAGCATTGAAGAGAGTGCCGTTGCAACCGAACCGCTTGAGTTCATCGCATTCGCCCACTGCTGATAGGATTACAGATCTGATTGAGTCACAAGCGGCAGCGATCGGACACACAGGCAGCAGGATACAGCGGTTGATAGGTGCGATCGCGTTTGCCAAAAAGCGTATAGCGGTTGTCGCGGATTTGCGCGTAGGCGCGATCGCCCGTCCATTTTACTCCTGGCAGCGCACGATAGGCAGACACAAAGACATCACCCAACGGCAGCAATCGACCAATTTCTTCAGCCGCATCACTGCCTTGCCAGCGCTGCTCTGGAGCCGCCGCATTGATCAAAATCATGCCTTGCTCACAAGCTTGAGGCGTGATGTCAAACTGGCTCAACGCTGGCTGATCTTGCATCGGAATGTACTGAAACCGATCGCCCTTGTCCAACCGCTCTAAAAGCTGAACCAGCGTAGTGCAAAGGTTGCAGTTGCCGTCGTAGATTACGTAGTAGGTCATGGTTTGGCAGAAGGTGGGAGAAGGTGGGAGAAGGCAGAGGGCAGAGGGCAGAGGGTGGGAGAAGGCTGAGGGCAGGAGGCAGCGGTCAGCAGGCAAGTTCGACACTCAAAACGTCATCTTCTACTGTCCCCTCATCTCCCTATCCCCTCACCTCTCCATCTCCCCACTCCCTTCTTCATAGTAACGGTGTTTTCAGCTACAGTCCTGATGGCAACTGCGATCGAAAATGAGGGACTCATCCAACAGTTTGATGCCCGATCGGCATTCTCAATGCATGAAACCGCGCATTATCGTTTGTGGCTTGGGTCCGACTGGGTATAAAATTCTCTGCTTGCTCAGACAGCAGGGAGCGGATGTTGTAGGCATTCACAGCCGCCCGCTTGCTAGTGAGAAAGAACAGATTATCATTGGCGATGCCCAGTCTGCCGCAACCCTGCTTCAAGCCGGTATTCGAGACGCGCAAACGCTGGTGCTGACCGACAGTGACGATGGCTTGAATCTGGCAGTTTTGATGCAAGCGCGAGTGCTGAATCCTCGCATTCGCATTATCAATCGGCTTTTCAACACAAGTCTGGGCGATCGCCTGGATACAACGCTGCCGGATCACATCAGCATGAGTGTGGCATCCCTGGCGGCACCGATTTTTGTCTTTGCAGCGCTGGGTAATGCAGCGATCGGGCAATTGCACCTCTTCAAGCAAACCTGGCCCATCCACGAAGAACACATTGAAGACGACCATCCCTGGTTGGGGAGGACGCTGAGCGACCTGTGGGACGATCGCAATCGCATGTTGATCTACTACTTGCCCGTGGATAGCCAGGTGGATTTAGTCTCAGCGATCACACGGGGCTACCGTCTGCAAGTAGGCGATCGGCTCATTATTGGTACTAAACCAAGTATGCGCACTGCTCAGCAGTCACTCACGCGAAGAATCGCTAGGCTGGCGCTAGGGCTAAAATATTTGCGAGAACACAGTCGGGCACTACTGGTTGGGGCGCTGCTGCTGCTAGTCATGATTCTGGTTAGCACGGCTACCTATACGTCGTCTATGCTTCATAGCAACCCGATCGACGCGCTCTACTTCTCGGTTGGCATTATCACTGGCGCTGGTGGCAACGACATTGGGCTAGAACGTGCCCCCGATGATCTAAAGATCTTCACCGTCATCACCATGCTAGTAGGCGCTGCGATCATTGGCATCTCCTACGCGCTGCTGAATGATTTTGTGTTGGGCACCCGGTTCGATCGCTTTTGGGACGCTGCCCGTATTCCCCATCGTCATCACTTTGTCGTTTGTGGGCTGGGTGGTGTAGGTGTGCAAATTGTCAGCCACCTGCATAGCTGTGGGCATGAGGTGGTGGTGATTGAACAAGACCCCAACTGCCGCTTTCTAAGCACTGTACGGGCGATGAAAATTCCCGTCATTCAAGGGGATGCCAGTATGCCTGCGACCTTAAAAGCCGCGAATTTTGAGCAGGCACAGTCGTTGCTAGCCGTCACCAGCAACGATACGGCGAATCTAGAAATTTCCCTAAATGCCAAGAGCCTTAACCCAAAGACCTCAGTCATCGTGCGCTACCAAGACCCAGAATTTGCCTGGATGGCGCAACTGGTGTTTGAATTTGACGCAGTATTCAGCCCTGCGGAACTGGTCGCTCCCGCGTTTGCTGCGGCTGCTTTAGGTGGGCGCATTCTTGGTAATGGCATGACGGCTGACAGTCTCTGGGTGGCACTGGCAACCTTGATCACGACTGGGCATCCTTTCTGCGGCAAGCAGGTGCAAGACGCTGCGATCGCTGCCGATTTTGTACCGCTCTACATGGAGACGCGTAGTCAGACGATTCACGGTTGGGATTTGCTAAAAGTTTGCCTTAGTGCTGGTGATGTGCTGTACGTAACGATGCCAGCCAGCCGCTTAGAACAACTCTGGCGATCGCCGTCTGTCGTCACGCGATCGGCGTAGATGTCGAGTATTAGGTAGCAGGAAAGCAGCCAACTGGGCAGCAGAAAATCGCGTCAATTTATTTCTGTCTCAACTCGAAAAAAGCAGCCGGAGAAATGTGGAAAAAATTGGCAAGCTTTTGAATATGAGCAGCCGTTAGTTTTCGCTGTCCGTTTAAGACTTCAGACACGATTGATTCTGTTTTGAAAATTGGCACTAAATCTTTCTGACGCAGCTCAGATTCAATAATTAGTGCCTTCAAAAGTTTTACACCATAAATGTCTTTTATACGAACATGCGCCGCTTCGTATTCGTGGACGAGCGTACCCAAAACATCAATATAGTCTTCTTCGTCGGGTGTTAGCTCACCGCGATCGATGAGCGAATCAATCACCTGTTGGGTTGCAATAAATTCTGCTTCTGATTTAACTGGTCGGGGTGGAAATGCCTTCAATAGCTCACCATAGGAACTACTATTCCTTGAGCCATGAATCGCTTTTCCAGTCTCCCCTGTCGTATTCTGCATGGGTAAAAATGTTTCGGATATAAATGATTTGACGGTTGTAATCGACACGAGCAATGAGTCGATATTTGTTGCCGCCAATGTTAAAAACAGTCAACTTGCCGACTTGGTCAGCAGAGGAAAAGACTTGACGCAGTTCAACGAAGTTTTGCCAGTGCGCTAACCGTGCAAGCTTACGCCATAAACGCAAGCTGATTTCTGCATCAGAATGCTTCTCCCAGAACTTCACTAGCCTGGATTCTGTTATTACTCGCATAAAGCCTTATTCGATTTGAGAGTGTTTTTTCCATAAAAGTCGTTTCCTTGAATACAGAGATGTGGCAATCTTCGCAAACTGCGAATAAAACGTCAAGTATTGTTCAGCGAAGATGGTGCAAACTTACTGTCGTTGATACCGCATTCCGGGCTGTTGAGAGATTAAGCCCATCAGTTCTAGCTGTAGCAGGGCGCTGGAGACAGAGCCTGCCTGAAGTTGCGTTTGCTGCACGATGAGATCGAAAGGTAGGGCTTCGACGCTATTTTCCTGAGAAAAGTTGGTCAGGATTTGCAGGACTTTCTCTAATTCAGGTTCCAGATTGAGCGGAAGTTGGGTTTGCTGAGCGGGTGTGGGTGGCACGAGATGCGGCAGGCTACCCAGCATTTCGAGCAGGTTGGCTTCGCTGAGAATGACATGGGCACCTTGATTGAGCAGATGGAGACAGCCGATCGCTTTGGGATTATCCAAACTACCTGGCAGCACATAGACATCGCGCCCGTAGTCATTGGCAATATGCGCTGTAATCAAGGCACCCGATCGCATGGGAGCTTCCATGACGATCGTGGCACGGCTAAGTCCCGCAATGATGCGATTACGGCGAGGGAAATGAGTGCGATCGGGCTGTGTTCCAGCGGGATATTCGCTCAGCAGTAGCCCCTGCTCGATTACCTGCTGGTGTAAATGTCGATTTGACCAGGGATACACGACATCGACACCCGTGCCTAGAACTGCCAGCGTACGACCATTTAAGCTAATGCAGCTTCGATGCACTTCAGTATCAATGCCTTCTGCCAACCCCGAAACGACCGTAAAACCACTCTGTGCCAGTGTTGTGGTCAAGCGGCGAGTCCAGCGTCTGCCATAATCAGAGGGATCGCGAGTGCCGACGATCGCCACCATTGGCGTGATACCCTGATTTTCTAGCCGATCGACCTCGCCCCGATAATACAGTAGCGCTGGTGGATCGGGCGTTTCCAGCAGCAGGCGAGGATAGTCTGCATCGGCGGGTGTCCAAAAGTTGGGGTTTTCGCGCTCATGCTGTTCTAAGAGCACTGATGGATCAAGTTTCTGGCGCTCTGCCACGATCGCGTCTGCCGTCTGAGTGCCAAACCCTTCCACCTCCACCAATTCTGAAGCGGTGGCATCCCACGCAGTGACCAAAGAGCCAAAGTGCTTCTGCAATCGCCTGAGCAGAATGGGACCAATGCCACTTATCTGTGACCAGGCAAACCAAAAAGCACGTTCTTCTACCAATGTTCTCTCCTCGCGTGATGTCATTCCCTGACGAACTTTAAAGCTTAAAGCCGCAACGCTTAAACTCAACCCTCTTTAGCAGTGATGACGTGCTCATGCCAGTATTCCCAGGAATTGATGTCAATTAAAGGCAGGTTTGTGTGAAGACGGCACTATCGACCATCCGTTATACTCTCTGCCATAGGTTTTCAACAGGTTTCTACACTTGCTGATCACATTTAGCAACGGGCGATCGCTAGTAGCAGACATTATGGACAATTTAGTGATCAAAATTGCAGATTTTTCGCTCGACTTTCCAGCTATTCAGCACATTCGATCGCTTGTTTTCCAGATCGAGCAAGGCGTTGCCGCTGACCTGGAGTTTGATGGCAAAGACGAGACGGCTGATCATCTGCTGGCATATTTGGATGGGCAGCCCGTCGGTACAGCCAGAATGCGCAGGCTCAACGATCGCACAGCTAAAGTAGAGCGCGTTGCTGTGCTCAAAACGGCACGTGGCTCTGGCATTGGCAAACGTATCATGGTAGAAGCGCTGGCGTTCTTGACAAATGCACAGGTTGCAGAAGTTCTCATTCACGCTCAAGAGGCAGTACGGGACTTTTATCAGCAGCTAGGGTTTGAGCCAGAGGGCGAAGTTTTTAGGGAAGCGGGGATTCCCCATGTCAAGATGAAAAAGCTGTTAACGAGCCAGATTGGACGGTGATTGGAAGCAATCGGCGACCGTGGGTGAAGGGTTTGCCCATTTTAGGATTAATTTGGCTGGTAGGGGCGATCGGCGATCGGCTCTGGTTTGCTCTAGACCACAGCATACCCGATTGGGATCAAGCCGACTATTTGACTGGCGTGCTGAACTACTGGCAGGCACTACAAACCCCACAGTGGTTCTCAGGTGATTGGTGGACGCGTTTGTGGCAGTTGTCCTCCAAGATTCCCCCCCTTGTTTACATCACCACAGCGCCCTTTGTGGGTCTGTTTGGTGGTGGCGCTGATCAAAGTACACTGGTCAATCTTTGGTTCAGCGCCCTTTTACTTGGCTCGGTTTACACCATCGGGATCAGTCTTTTCACCCTCCCCGTGGCGCTATGGGCGGCAGGGCTGTGCTTACTTATGCCAGGGTTGTATCGAGTGCGGCTCGATTTTTTGCTCGACTTTCCCCTTGCAGCCCTGGTAACGCTCTGTTTTGCTTGTTTGACCGTGTGGAGACAGGGGAGAAGGCTCAAGGCTCAAGGCTTAAGAATAAAAAATGAAACAGATTTTAGCCTTTATCCTTCATCCTTTAGCCTTTCAGACTGGTTGTTAGCCGCCGCGATCGGCATTACCCTCGGTCTCGCGCTGATGGTGAAGCAGCCAGCGCTCTTGTTTCTCGTTGTGCCGCTGGTATGGGCGGGAGTGGAAACAATCTGGCAGCGGGCCTGGATGCGCCTCTTGCAGTTGGTGTTAGCAGTCTGCCTGTCAACCGTGATCTGGCTGCCGTGGTATCGCACCAACTGGCTGCTCATGCTGTCAGCGACTAAGCGAGCGACCGTTGATTCGGCGATCGCAGAACGTGATCCCTCCCTGCTGTCTCTGGATGCCTGGACGTACTATCTCAAAGCGATGCCTGCAATGATATCGCTGCCGCTGTTGGTCGTGCCGCTCATCGGCTTTTTGTTTTTCTGGCGGCGATCGCGGGTGAGCTGTCTGGGCGAAGACTTTGAACCGAAGCCCAAAAACTATCGGCAGCAGGTCTACGCGACTTCACAAGCGGCGCTGACCTGGCTGGTTGGCTACTGTGCTGGCAGCTATGTGCTGTCATCGCTGAATGTAAACAAAGACGATCGCTACGTGGTGCCCTATTTGCCGATCGTGGCGCTGCTGTTGGCATATGGCATGACGCTGCTGCCCAGGCGCTGGAAACTTTTACAGTGGAGTACGGTTGGATTAGCGATCGCGCTGATGTTGAGCAACCTGGTGGCAATGTCCCCTGGCAGCACTCCACTGCAAACAGTGTTTGGTCAGCACTTTGCCTACACTGGTGAGGCGTACCCCCACGAGCAAGTCATTGCAGCCGTCATACAAGCACAGCCTTATTTGCGATCGACCGTTGGCGTGGTGCCTTCAACGGGACAACTTAACCAGCACAACATCAACTACTACGGCAATCTCCAAAATTTTCGCGTCTATGGACGGCAGGTTGGCACACGCCGATCGCAGGTCGAACAAGATGCTCGATCGATCGCCTGGTTCCTGACTAAAACGGGGGATCAGGGTTCGATTCGTCAGCAAGAGCCTCAGACAGCGCTCATCAAAGCCGTTGAACAGGGAGCTGACTTTACGCTGTACAAAACCTGGACGTTACCCGATCGTAGTCTCCTGAAGCTTTTTCGTCGCACGATTCCGTTGCTAGAAGTGACACCTGTTGTGGGTATTGAGGAGGCAGAAGGCAGGTTTCGACGTGAGCGGTCAGCGGTCAGCGGTCAGCGGTTAGCGGTCAGCGGTCAGCGGTCAGCGGTCAGCGGTCAG
>NZ_JCACKI010000017.1:48612-92459 GCF_059505325.1 Tildeniella sp. | reverse complement strand
CAAAGACTTGCCAGCATTGCCTCCGGCTATCTTTTGACCTCGTCGAACTGACGTTGTATTAGTACAGATGCCGCGGTTGATCGAAACCGGGTTTCTCTGCTTTCACGCCAGCCCTTGAATGGTGAGCTGGTAGGTCATCGTTGACTGGGCACCGTTTGCCTGCTTGAACGCGCCAGAAATGGGAGCCGCGTAGCTAGAAAGAGGGCTGGCAACCAGGGCAATATGTCGATCGGCAACCGCCAGCCCTTGAGTGGGGTCGTAGCCGCGCCAGCCACCACCGGGTAGGTAGACTTCAGCCCAGGCATGGAGATGTCGCTCATTACTGTTTGGATCACCTTCCTGGTAACCGCTGACAAAACGAGCCGCTAGCCCGATCGCCCGACACACTTCCACAAACAGCACGGCAAAGTCACGGCAGGTGCCCGATCGCGTTGTCCAGGTAACGCCTGCTGATAACGGATCGCCTGTTTCACGAATCATGTACTGGCAACCCTTATAAATTCGTTGATTGAGTTCACCTAAGAAACTGATCGTATTGCTACCAACAGCCTGGACGATTTCTTGTGCAAGCTGGAGCGCGATCGGATCAACACTTGTCGCATAGAGCACCTGTTGACCGCTTAGATACGGCTGTAGCTGCAAGAGCAGTGACGAGGGGTAGTCGATCGGCAGTCGCGCTACCCACGCCTCTGGCACATAGTCAAAGGGATTGGTGCGGTGAGTCTCCACCTGCGACGACACTTGCACCGTAAGCGTATCCGTCTGATCAGGCTTAAACCAAAGGTTGTCCAGCGTGTTGCCATCCAAATCGGTGACCGTCGCTTCCTGTGAGGGTGTTGGCGTAACCATCAGCGAGAACGATCGCACCGTCTGCGAACCATCACTGCGAGGTCGCAAGCGCACCACATGGGGCAGCAAGCTCACAGGCTGACTGTAGGAATAGTTAGTTGTATGGCTAATTTGGTAAAGCACGAGTGAGGGGTGAGGGGTGAGGGGGGTAGGGGGTAGGGGGGTAAGGGGAGAGGGGAGAGGGGTGATGTTTAGAGATTCGTCGTTGATACTTTGAGCTTCGTTGTCGATGAGCGGAGGTTCGTCAGCCATGCTCGGAGATTCGTCGTTGATACTCGGAGATTCGTCGTTGATACTCGGAGGTTCGTCAGCCATGCTTGGAGGTTCGCGGTTGATACTCGGAGGTTCGTCGTTGATGTTCAGAAGCTCGTCGTTGATGCTCGGCGATTCAAGGCTGAAGTCAACGATGTACTGTTTGGGCTTGCAACAACACACATCCTTACTGACTCCTCACTCCTCACTCCTCACCTCTTCACCCACTCACCCAACAGGTTGCAGGGCGATAAACGTTTCAAAAATCTTCTCGCCGACATCATTCATGCGAATCTGCAAATCATCCAGCGTTTCGTGCAAGCCGTTATCGATGATGTCCTCAATGGTGAGGTAGTCAAGGTCAGAACGGAGTCGCCCCAAAGTGCGCTCGACGGGTGTACGCCAGGTGCCAATGGGTGTACCTGTAATTTCATGGAGCGATCGCTCTGCTTGCAACAGACAAAAGCGCACCGATCGTGGAAAGTCTCGTTCGAGCACCAAAAACTCGGCAATGGAATTGGGCGAAAGGCGATGTAAGCCCTGCTTGCGGTACATCTCATAAGCGCTGGCAGATTTCAACAGTGCCATCCACTGTAGTTCGTCTAGCGTACTGCCCACATCTTTAACCGACGGTAGCAAAATGAAGTATTTGACATCGAGAATCCGCGCCGTTTTGTCTGCTCGTTCAAGAAACCTGCCGATTTGCCCAAAGTGCCAGCCTTCGTTATGTGTCATCGTCGCATTCATCACGCCAATAAATTGATGGCTCGACAGCTTGACTTCTTCAAAAAAGCGGAGGACAGCAGAGAGATCGTGGAGCGATCGCGTTTGCGCCACTTCCGTCACCATGAGATAGAACGCATTCACCTGATGCCACATTTCAGAGGAAATAATTTCGCGCACCGATCGGGCGTTCTCTCGTGCGATTCGCAAGCAGGATGCGATCGAGTTCGGGTAGTCTGGGTCAAACGTGAGAAACTGAATCACCTTTTCTGCCGTTGCCTCACCATATCGCTCTTGAAACAGCGGCAAATCGCCTGTGGTCATAATAATCGGTTCCCACTGCTGAGTAGTTCCAGCAGGAGAATCGAGCAGCAGGTTTAGGTTCACTTCCACAAAACGGGCAACATTTTCTGCCCGCTCCACATAGCGGTTGAGCCAGTAAATTGAATCAGCAACACGACTTAGCATTTAGAGAAGTTTTTAGTTTTTAGTTTTTGGTTGTTAGTGGTTAGGGTTGCTAGCGACTAAAAACTAACAACCTTAGCGCAGCCATGCCAAAGGCTTTATGACTAACCACTATTTGCACACGACCCACGTATCTTTACTGCCGCCACCTTGAGATGAGTTAACCACCAATGAGCCTGGACGCAACGCAACACGAGTTAGCCCCCCAGGGCTGACATAGACCTTTTTGCCATACAGAATGTAGGGGCGCAGATCGACATGACGACCTTCAAAATGATCATTAATCAGCGTTGGCACTCGTGATAAAGAGAGCGTTGGCTGAGCAATGTAATTACGCGGTGAGGCTGCAATCCGTCCAGCAAAGTCTTCTCGCTGTTCTGGTGTGGCAGTAGGACCAATCAACATCCCATAACCACCTGACTCATCCGCCGCTTTAACCACCAGTTTGTCCAGGTTTGTCAGCACATGCTGCTGCTGCTGCGGTTCCCAACAGAGATAGGTTGGCACGTTTGCCAAGATTGGTTCCTCATTGAGATAGTAGCGAATCATCGCTGGCACGTAGGAGTAAATCACCTTGTCGTCTGCGACACCTGTACCCAGAGCGTTTGCCAGTGCCACTTTGCCAGAACGGTACACATCCATCAAGCCGGGGATGCCCAGCAGCGAATCGGGGCGGAAGACTTTGGGGTCAATGAAAATATCGTCAATGCGGCGATAAACCACATCAACGCGCTTCAAGCCTTTGGTCGTTCGCATTTGCAGGTAGCCATCTGCCACAATCAGGTCGCGCCCTTCGACCAGTTCCACGCCCATCTGTTGAGCTAAAAAGGAATGCTCAAAGTAGGCAGAGTTGTAGATGCCAGGAGTCAGCACAACAACGGTTGGATCAATCAGGTGCGGTGGTGCAAGGTTCAGCAAAGTTTCCAGCAGGTGACTAGGATATTCTTCCACAGGCTGAATCTGCATCGTGTTAAAGACGAGCGGAAACGTGCTTTTCATCACGCGGCGATTTTCGAGGACGTAAGAAACGCCGGATGGACAGCGCAGATTGTCTTCTAAGACGTACCATTGCCCATCTCGATCGCGCACCAAATCAGTGCCCGTAATATGACACCAGATGCCGCCCGGTGGTTTCAACCCCATGCACGGCTTCAAAAAGCCACTGGCAGAGTAGATGATTTCAGACGGGATAATCTTGTCCCGCAAAATTTTCTGCTCGTTATAAATATCTGCCAGGAACAAGTTGAGCGCGTAAATGCGCTGCTCCAAGCCCTTTTCCAGCGTTGCCCAGTCGTCTGCCGAAACAATGCGAGGAATAATATCGAAAGGAATAATGCGCTCTGTGCCCTGGTTATCGCTGTAGACGTTGAAGGTTACACCCATCTTAAAGAGTGCGATCTGCGCCGCCTGTTGCCGCCGCTGCACCTCTTCAGGCGAAAGGGAGTTGATGCGATCGATCAGCGGCATTGTGTCAGGACGAGGCTCTCCCTTCGCAGCAAAGAGTTCGTCGTAGAAATTCCCTGGCTCGTAATCGTCGAATTGCACAGCGCTAGATCCAATGCATACCCCCTCATCAATAGAGGGGAGAGTCACTGTAAACAGTAGTATCTGATACTTTTTCTGTGTCGGCGCGGACTTTAGGTACGAGGGAAACGTCGGTTTTTACTCTTTTTACTCTAAGTTGCACAGCGCATCGGCAGTTGGAACGAAGACGGCACGTGTAACCGTGGTTAAGCGCTTTTATGTTGCGATCGCATTGATAGCATCACTATCTGGCGTTACTGAATGCATCCCTCATCCCCAGCCCTTCTCCTTGGGGAGAAGGGAGCCAGAAACCATTTCCCCTCTCCTTTTGGGAGAGGGCTAGGGTGAGGGTAAAAGCAGCGATTCATCCCATGATCAGCAACGCCCACTATTCTATTGAGGTGCCCGTTTGCTAGATGCACAACGCCTCTATCGCAGCAAGCAGACACGATTTCAAAAATTTGTCCTGATAAGTTGACAAATCTTCCGTAACAGGTAAAAGAACCTACCCGGACTTTACCTTTATGTACCTTCCTCTCACTGCCTTGCTACCAAGCTTGCTGCTAGTAGTGCTAACAGCCGATTTGCGAGATGCTAAAGCGATCGCGCATCAAACTCTGCGATCCTTCAATCAACCTGCCTCTGTTGCTCAGCTAGCCGACGTGAACATGCAAACCTTTCACCGTGGCAGTGGTCGCCGCCAACTTTTCTGGGAGTCTACACTCTCTGAAGGCTAATAGGAGGCGAGTGTAAGCGATGCGGTTTTGTCAAAGACGCTCTTGTTGGGGTACTCTGGCTAAACTGTGCGAATGCGGCTCAAGGGCTAACTTATGCCTTGAAGTGTGATCAGAATCGTTGCTGTCACCGCGCTCTGCCTACATGCTAAAAGACAGCGGTACTGCTGAAGTAGCTTTCTTCAAGCCAGTTCATCGTTGGCTTAGACCCACTAAACGGGTTCAAAAGACCGTTTCAAAAGACCGTATAGACTGGCACATGCAGGTAAGATGGCTTTTGCTATAGACCGAACGTGCTGCTTATGTCCGCGATCGTGTCTTGAGTAATCGACTACATCAAGAGTGACAGTCCCACTGACTTGTTTTTCAGCACATAGATGAGGTTAGAAGAAAGTGGAAATTTCTAGAACATAAGCTACAGACACTCTGATGGATCAGCTTGATGTTTTTAGAGATGGGAAGACTAGGATAATAAACAGTTAAGGGATTAAATAAACGGTTTAATGGTCACAGTGGCAGAATAGTCTCATTGAAGCGTCATTGCTCTGTAAGATTTAGGTATCTCAGACGGCACTATGTCGCAAGGTGAGCGTAGCATCATCATTTTTTCCGTAGTGGTTCCATTGGGTTAGCTTTGTTGACATGATTAAAGACCTCGATCTGATCAAACGTCTCGGTCCTAGTGCCATGGATCAGATCCTGCTCTACCTGGCATTTAGTGCCATGCGAACCAGTGGACATCGGCATGGCGCTTTTTTAGATGCGGCGGCTACGGCGGCTAAATGTGCCATCTACATGACTTATTTGGAGCAGGATCAAAACCTCCGCATGACGGGGCATCTGCATCATATTGAGCCAAAGCGCGTGAAAGCCATTGTGGAAGAAGTCAGGCAAGCGCTGACCGAAGGCAAGCTGCTTAAGATGCTTGGTTCTCAAGAACCACGCTATTTGATTCAGTTTCCCTACGTCTGGTTAGAGCAATATCCCTGGCAACCGGGGCGATCGCGCATCGCTGGCACTAGCTTTACGTCAGAAGAAAAACGTCAAATTGAGCAAAAGCTACCACCCGTCGATTTGCCCGATGCCCAGTTGATCAACTCCTTCCAGTTCTTAGATCTCATTGAGTTTCTGCACGGTCGCTCTCAAGAATACGTGCCAGAAGACCAGCAGATGCCTCTCAGCGAAGCACTCGCAGAACATATTAAGCGGCGGTTGCTTTATTCTGGCACCGTCACCCGACTCGATTCTCCGTGGGGAATGCCTTTCTACGCCTTGACACGGGCATCCTACTCCCCTGCGGATGAGGAAGAGCGGACATTTATTATGGTGGAAGATACTGCCCGTTATTTCCGCCTCATGAATGCGTGGGCAAAGCGACAGTCTAAGGCAATGCGTGTGCTTGAAGAACTCGATATTCCAGCCGATCGCACCGAAGAAGCGCTGGAGGAGTTAGACAAAGTAATGCGGCAGTGGGCAGACAAGTATCACCAGCCCGGCGGCGAACCGTTTGTGATGCAAATGGCGATCGGACTGAGGGAGGAAGAGCAGGAGTAGGAAGCAGGGGAGCGGAGGAAGCAGGGGAGCGGAGGAAGCAGGGGAGCAGAAAAACCTTGAGCCTCTTCTCTTTAGTAACGCAGCATAACTCAAAATGCAAATCTCCCCCTGCTCCCTCTTGCCCCCCTGCTCCCTCTTGCCCCCCTGCCCCCTCTTGCCCCCTCTACTCCCTCTGCTCCCTCTGCTCCCCCATCTTCTCATCTCAGCCTCACTCCTACACCCGACTGTTCCTCCGGCAACACGCGTCCATTCTGAAAGCTGGCACCGATGAACGGATCGTCGAGAAGGTTTAAGTGGCTGTCCAGATCGAGATAGTCGGCAAGGGGCGAAAGTTGAGCAAGTGCAGTGTTGAGTAACGCACTATCGGAATAGCAGCCGAACATAATTTTTAAGCCACAGGCGCGGGCTGTGTGAATCATGCGCCATGCCTCTGTGATGCCGCCCGCTTTCATGAGTTTAATGTTGATGCCATGTACGCGATCGGCGAGTGGCGGGATATCGTAGCTACTAAAACAGCTTTCATCGATAAAGATTGGCAGAGGCGAATCTCGATAGAGCGCAGGCAAATCGCCTTCCTGACCTTTTGGCAGTGGCTGCTCAATGTAGGTAATGCCCCGATCGGTTAACCAGTATGACATTTGCAACGCTTGTTCCAGGTTCCAACCACCATTGGCATCAATGCTGATTTGAGTGATATGAGGAGCCACACTCTGTACCGCTACCACCATTGCCTGGTCTGCCTCAAGCCCAGTTGGACTGCCTAGCTTCAGTTTTAATGCCTGAAGGGTCGGCACTTGACCCAACCAATCTCTGACACGTTGTTGAGCCAGGTTGGATGGATTGATGCCGATCGTGATAGAGGTCGGGACGATGCGATCGCGATTCAGTCCCCATAGTTGCCACAGCGGTAGGTTTGCTTGCTTTCCTATCCAGTCGTGTAGTGCAATATCCAGAGCCGCCCGCGCACCCGAAGGCAAACGGGCTTCTAGCATCAGTCGCTCAATACGCTGACGTTCTAGCGGGCTAAGGGCTTTGAGCAGGGGGGCAATTTTTTGCAGCGATCGCGCGATCGCCTCGGTGGTTTGGGGCTGTTCGCCGATCGAAAACGGTGACGCTTCCCCCCATCCTTCGATACCGTCATGCTCAATCACGACCCAGACGTTTGTCGTCTGCGCCGTTGTACCACGACTGATGGTAAGAGGAAAGCGTTTGTGGACAGTGAAAAGCTGAACGCGGAGTTGCATGGGAAGAAATGGGGAGGCGGAGGGAGCTGGGGAGGCGGAGGGAGCTGGGGAGGCGGAGGGAACTGGGGAAGAGGTTCTGAGTTTTGGGTTGAGGGCATTATTAGCAATACCTTATCTTCTTCTGACTTCTGACTTCTGACTTCCAACTCTGCTTCCCCTGCCCCCTCTGCCCCCTCTGCCCCCTCTGCCCCCTCTGCCCCCTCTGCCCCCTCTGCTTCCCCTACCCTTAAACCTCTACTCCCTGTACTCCGTCCCCCCTAACGATTTCCTAGCCAAACAAGTCCATTGAGGGATTTGTGGAACTTTCGTGGTTCGCTTTAATTCAGTTTAGGAAGTGAAATCGTTGTCTGAACGACAGAAAAATGCTGATGCTGACTAATTTCATGCGATCGAACTTCGCGCGATCGCAGCGGCTGCCTCGTCAATGGTTGACTGTACTTTTAGCCAGTGTTCTGGTGCTTTTACTTTACTGGGCTGGTGCGCCTCTACTTTCACGCGCAGAGCCATCGCCAGCCAAGGTGTTTGAGCAGATTTGGCAGACAGTCAACGATAATTTTTACGATTCTAAGTTTAATGGTGTTGACTGGAAGGCGATGCGGCAAAAGTACGCTTCCCAGGCGACACAGGCGCGATCGTCCGAAGCAATGGCGGTTGTAGTCAACCAGATGCTTGCTGAGCTAAACGTGTCTCACACACGTTACTACACGTCAGCAGAACCAGAGTACTACCAGCTTGCAGGCGTATTTTGGCGACGCGGCATTCAGCGGCAGCTCAAGCCTTTTTTGCCTAACGGTAAGCTGGAGTATGTCGGCATTGGTGCCTACACCCGTGACGTTGATGGCAAGACCTTTGTCCGTGCAGTGCTGGATGGATCGCCTGCTGCTAAAGCCGGACTCAAGGTTGGGGATCAAATCTTGTCAGTCAACGGCAAGCCGTTCCAGCCAGTTGAATCGTTTGCCGAAAACGCCGATCGCCCCGTGCAAATCCAAATTCAACGCACACCGGACGCAGGCACACAAACGATCGCCGTTACGCCCAAACGCCTTGACCCCACGACCATGTTTCTCGATGCGATGAAGGCAAGCGTACAGGTCATCGATCGCGGCGGCAAAAAAATTGGCTACATCCACATCTGGTCGTATGCCGATGATGCCTACCAGCGGCAGCTTGAGCAAGAACTGAGCGATCGTCTGAGTCAGGTCGATGGACTTGTTTGGGATCTGCGCGATGGCTGGGGCGGAGCCGAACCCAGCTACCTGAATCCCTTCACAGCACCCGCACCCAATGTGACGTTTACCAACCGCGACGGCACCAAAGGTAGCTTTAACCTGCCGTGGAAAAAGCCAGTCGTCATGCTGGTCAACCAGGGATCACGCAGCGGCAAAGAAATCCTCGCCTATGGCTTTCGGCAGTTTCGAGTCGGCAGAATTGTCGGCAGCAAAACCGCTGGAGCTGTGCTAGCTGGACGTGCCTACATCATGCAGGATGGCAGTCTGCTCTACGTTGCCGTTGCCGATGTCCTGGTAGATGGACAGCGCATCGAAGGCAAAGGCGTAGCCCCAGATATCGACGTACCGTTCACAGTGCCTTATGCACAAGGACGCGATCCGCAAAAGGAAGGGGCGATCGCCGCAGTGCTAGAGGCGATCGGGAAGCCTGTGCAGCGGTAAGGAGTGAGAAGTCAACGTTTGAATTAAATCTCCGCGTCTCTGCGTCTCTGCGGTTGTCTCCTACTCCTACCGTCTAGCAAACCGTCCACGATCGCACCTGAATTAGCTACTGCCCTAGCCACTGCCCCACCTGGAATATGAGAATCCGGTTGATGTGGGAGAATGGCAAAACAAAGGATATTGAAATCGGCAAAGGCACGGTTGAAGCGTGGAAAACAGTGTTCAGAGCAAAGACTTGATTGCACGCAATTTCACATTCACAGGCTGAGAGGCAACTATGACAACGCTGCTTATTCAAACGGATAATACTCCCCTGACCGTGAATTTGCCTGCGATCGCCCCCATGACTCCAGCAGAGTTCTACGCCTTCTGTTTAGCCAATCGCGATCTGCGCATTGAACGCACTGCCAGCGGAGATGTAATCATCATGCCGCCCGCTTTTGCCGATACAGGAAATCGAAACTTTAAAATCGCTCAACAACTGGCTAACTGGGCTGACCAGGATGGCACTGGCATAGGTTTTGACTCTAGCGCCGGGTTTACTCTGCCGAATGGCGCAACCCGTTCTCCTGACGCTTCCTGGATCAGACTGGAGCGCTGGCAGACCTTAACGGAAGCACAAAAAGCATCCTTTGCACCAATTTGCCCTGACTTTGTGATTGAGCTACGGTCTTCCAGCGACACGCTAACCAGTCTGCAAGACAAGCTGCAAGAATACATAGCGAATGGGGCTGTGTTGGGATTTTTGATCGATCGCAAAAACTACACGGTGCATTTGTATCGTCCCAATCAGAAACCAACCGTATTAGACAATCCTGAAACGGTGAGTGGTGATCCAGAGTTGCCAGGGTTTATCTTACAAATGGCGAAGATTTGGTGATCGGCGAATGTTCAGGATGTTGTTTGTACTATCCCTGAATCAGCCCATCAAACTCACAGAGCCTTCATGTTAAGAGCGATCGCCCAGAACCTCAGCCTGGAACCGAGCCAACTTAACTGATAGGACTGACGCAAAGCTCATTTTGTGATGGTCGCTCAAAAGTTAGCAAGGTGTCAGCATGTAAAGATCCCCGACTTCTACGATGGGCTTGCTTTTATGGCTTCGGTTTAACCAGAAGTTGGGGAGCTAAAAGACCGGAGATGTGCGATCGCGTCCTCTATGGGCACCGTTGGAGTGACAATGCTCGCAGCCTTACACCCGACTATGAGCGGGTTGTCCGAACATCACGAGAGCGTGCTTTAGGTTGTCATGATTCGCTTGATGCTGCGAGGCTTGACCAGAAATCATCGCACCTGGAAGTCCAAAACGACTGAACAAGCAGTTACCATCACGTTTTAAAACCTCAAGATCAGGCTGAATTTTCAAAGGTTACGACGAAAATGTGTTGCCGATTACCTATGAATTTGTGCCTTTACCCAAAGAATGTGGACATCTTCCTCACACACTCTAGCTGTCCGAGGTCTCTATGCGTCAGAAAACGGTTCGCTTCATCCTCAACGTTGCACTGCTAGTCGTCTTCTCTACACCTCTGATAGTGACGCAGATAGCGATCGCTGCTCCTGCCCTCAGCCTGGATCTCCCGACCTTTCCGTTACCAACGGATGTACCGGAGCAAACTATGGTGCGAATTGACGGTGACAGCAGCATGTCGCTGATTAACCAACGCCTGAAAGAACAGTATCAGCGGGAGTTTCCTGGCACACAGGTGTCGATCGAGGCTCAGGGCACCGATGCGGCTCTGCAATCCTTACTCAAGGACGAGATTGATTTAGCGGCGATCGGTCGGTCGCTCACCAGCGCTGAGAAAGCAAAAGGGTTAAGCGAAATTCCTCTCAGCCAGGAGCGCATTGCGGTTCTGGTCGGCAGCAACAATTCCTTTAAGGGCAATCTCACCGTTGATCAATTCGTCAAAATGCTCCGGGGCGAGATTAGCGATTGGTCAGAAGTTGGCGGTGCGCCCGGTGCGATTCGGGTGATCGATCGCCCCCTCACCAGCGACACTCGCATTGCCCTCAGCCGCTACGGCATCTTTCAGCCAGAGGGCTTGACTATTGGAGCAAATGCTGTGCAGCTTGAGGAAGATGATACAGCATCAATGATCCGACAATTGGGCACGGACGGCATTGGGTATGCGATCGCCAGCCAGGTCGTTAACCAGAACAAAGCTCGCCTTGTCAAGCTGGTTGTCATGCACGAAGCGCTTCCCGATGACCCACTTTACCCCTACGCTCAACCTCGCGGCTATGCCTACAAAAAAGCCCCTGACGTAGCAGCTAGTTCCTTCCTTGGTTTGGCAACCGCCGCCTCTGGACAGGCAGCCGTTGCTGCCGCTAAGACAGCCGAAGCGACCGCTGTTGTAGATGCCTTTAAGCCTATACCCATGATTTCGGTCGTGCAGACAGCGGAACCAGATACGTCGCCCTTTGCCCAAACGTTCAAGGCAATCCCTTGGTGGCTGCGGTTAGTGTTGCCTCTGGGCTTGCTGGGGCTACTGCTCCAGTGGGTGTTGAAGCGCTTTGAGCCACAGCCGTTGAGTCCTTCAACCCGTCCTTCTGACCCGATCGCCGATCGCCCAATCGCTCCCGTCGAGAATCGTCCCATAAGGGCGACTTTGGTGGCACCAACGGTTTCTACGCCAACAGAATCGGCACCATCAGCCGTCAACGCTGCTCAATCAACGGTTGAAGAACCAGTTCCAGACGCGCCAACATCAGACGAAACGCCAGCGCCAGCAGCAGTGCCAGCCTCGGAAGAGTCTGCTCTTAACCCAATAACCGCGATCGCGGCAGGAGCAGCGGCTATTGTCGGTCAGGTAACAGCTGCAACCCGTCGTCAGAATTATTGGACAGACGCTCAGCAAGTGTATGAGCATGGCATCGAACTGGTTGCTGCGGGGCAAGCTAGCACAGCTCTGGGTTGCTTTGATCGGGCGATCGAGCTGAATCCTAGTTTTGCCGCTGCCTGGATTGCGAAAGGCAACGCGCTGGTTAACTTGGGACAGCGTGATGAAGCAAAGAGCCATTTGGCACGGGCGGCTGAGTTGCAACCCGGTGATGAAGCCATTACCCAGCTTCTGGCAGAACTAGACGCGGAACCAGGCGTTGCTGCAACAGTCCCTACGCCCAAGATCGCTGAAGCAACGGCTGAACTGGCGGTCACTGAGTCGATTCTTGCTGATGAAACGCTCCCTGAAGCAGCCGATGAGTCAATCAATCCTGGTCTAAATAGTGCTGAAGCAACAACAGTAGAGCTAATCATTGCGGAGACTGTTCCCGAACCGATCGCGGCTGAAGCGTTGCCGGATGCGATCGTGGCTGAACTCACGACGCTGGAAGAAACCATTGATGAGCCGCTTGTTGAAGCCACACTCTCTGAAGCAGCCAGCAAGGCGATCGCGCCTGACTCATCCGTCACTCCCACCCCTTCTCAACCGTCTCCTCAGCCACTTGCAGCAGAGTCCCGCAGCCCAATCAGTGCAACTGCCAGCGTGATCCCCCTTGGGGATATTCGCGAAGGGTTCAGCGTCGAAGCCTTCACGCAAGCCTTCCGGGATAATTTGCTGCGCTTTCAAGGCAAGCCGTTGGAAGCGGCAACGCCTCAGGATTGCTACACGGTGCTTGCTTACATGGTGCGCGATCGCCTGATGCAGTTTGAAACGCCAGAAGCATTTTTAACCCATCCAGACAGTCGTTGGATCGGCGAGGTGTCCGCTGAATACACACCGGGACCGCACTTGCAAAACAATTTGGTCAACCTGGGCAGTATTGACGTTGTGCGCCAGGGTATTGAGGGCTTGGGATTCAATCTTGATGAGATTTGCGATCAGGAAGCAGAACCGGGACTTGGCAAAGGTGGCTTAGGACGGTTGATGGTTTGCTACCTGGAGTCGTTGTCTACGCAGGCAATTCCGGCGATCGGCTACGGCATTCGCTACGAATACGGCATCTTCGACCAGGAAATCCGCGATGGGTGGCAGGTAGAAACACCCGACACCTGGCTGCAAGCAGGCAACCCCTGGGAAGTTGAACGTCCTGACAGCATGGCAGAGGTGAAGTTTGGCGGACGCACCGAAGCGTCTCTGGATGAGGAAGGACGCTATCGAGTTCGTTGGGTGCCGCAAGAGGTGGTTAAAGGCATTCCCTATGACACGCCGATCTTGGGCTATCAGGTGAAAACGGTTAACCTGCTACGTCTGTGGCGGGCAGAAAGCGACAGTCCGTTAGGCAAAGTGTTATATCCCGTCGATGTGGATTTTCAGGGACAGGAGTTGCGTCTGAAGCAACAATTCTTTTTAGTCTCCTGTGCGATGCAAGATGCAATACGCCTACATCTTGAAGCGGGCAGAGCGATCGAGACGCTCCACGAACGGGTTGCCCTACAGCTTAACGACACCGATACCACGCTGGCAGTCCCAGAATTAATGCGGTTGCTGGTCGATGAACACGGTCTTGAGTGGGAACAGGCGTGGGAGATTACACGCAACACGCTTTCGTACACGAATCATAGTCTGATGCCCGAAACGTTGGACGATCGCTGGTCGATCGCCATCCTTGCAGCCATCCTGCCCCGGCACCTGGAAATCATCTTTGAAATCAACGCCCGCTTTCTCGCAGAAAGCAACATTCATGTTGGCGATGATGTTGATCACCTGCGTCGGTTGTCTCTGATTGACGAAACGGGCGATCGTCACGTCCGGCTAAACAATTTGGCGTATGTAGGCACTCATGCCATCAACGGCGTTTCTGCCTTACACACTGAACTGCTGGAACAGACCGTTCTATCTGATTTCTATGCGCTGTATCCAGATAAATTTAGCAACAAGACCAACGGTATTTCGCCCCGACGCTTTTTGCTGCTGAGCAATCCTCGACTGGCAGCTTTGATCACTCGTCGTTTGGGCGATCGCTGGATCACCCATTTGGATGAACTACACCCACTTGCAGCAGCCGCGGATGATGGAAATTTCCGGCAGGAGTGGCATCAGGTGAAACAAGCAACGAAGCAGGATCTGGCAGCGATCGTGTGTCAGCAGACAGGTATTGAGGTGGATGTTCACTCCCTATTTGATGTTCAGGCAATGGTGCTGCACGAATCTAAACGGCAACACTTGAACGTTCTGCACATCCTGACGCTGTACAACCAAATTAAAGCCAATCCCGATTTGGATGTAGTGCCTCGCACCGTTATCTTCAGCGGCAAGGCAGCACCGGACTATTTCACTGCCAAGCTCATTATTAAGTTGATTCATGCCGTTGCCGATCTGGTCAATGCCGATCCGGATGTGCGAGGACGGCTCAAAGTCGTCTTTTTGCCTGATTTCACCCTCAAGGCGGCTCAGCGGCTTTTGCCAGCAGCCGATCTCGCAGAGCATCTTTCTACCGCAGGCACAGAAGCATCAGACACAGGCAATATGATGGCGGCGCTGAACGGTGGATTAATCATCGGCACACCGGATGGTTCCAACCTGGAGCTGTTTCAAGCGGTCGGTGCAGCAAACGCCTTCCAGTTTGGCTTAACGGTTACAGAGGCGGCAGTTTTGCGGGCAACAGGTTACAACCCCTGGGAGGTTTATCACGCCAACTCCAACTTGAAAGCAGCGATCGACCTGCTCACTTCTGGCACGCTGTCTCACGGTGATACAGAGCTGTTTCAGCCGCTGGTGCATCTACTCTTATCCTCTGACTACTATCTGTTGCTGGCAGATTACCAGCCCTACATCGACTGTCAGGCGCAGGTGAGTCAAACCTACCGTGACTCGGATGCCTGGACGCGCAAGTCCATTCTCACAACCGCAAAAATGGGCAAGTTTTCGAGCGATCGTTCCATTCGCGAATACTGCCAAAACATCTGGAACGTAGAGCCAGTGAACGTCGAAATCGCCGATTATGTGCCGTCGAAAGCTGCTTTGATGTGAAAAAGTTTTTAAGCAATCAGCGGTCAGCCGTCAGCCGTCAGCAATGAGTGCAGCATTAGCTGAAAGCTGAAAGCTGATAGCTGATAGCTGATAGCCGAAAGCTGATAGCTGATAGCTGATAGCTCATAAAAAGCTATTTCTCAGCTATGAATGTTACCGTCAACGTGTAGAGACGCAAGGCAATCATTTTCAGAGTCGTGCGAACAGCTTTACTAATGCGTACCCAAAGAAGGGGTCTCTAAGGCAAAATCAACAGTAACTGGACTATTAAAGGAGATTAGAGATGGCTAAGACTTTGCTAGAGCAACTTCGGGACATGACGATCGTCGTTGCCGATACAGGAGACATTCAGGCGATCGAAAAATTTACGCCCCGCGATGCCACGACTAACCCGTCGCTGATCACCGCTGCTGCCCAAATGCCCCAGTATCAGAGCATTGTGGATGAAACTCTACTCCAGGCAAAGAAAGATGCGGGCGCAGGAGCCACCGAAGCGCAGATTGTGTCCCTGGCGTTCGATCGACTGGCGGTATCCTTCGGCAAAAAGATTCTGGCAATTGTGCCCAAACGGGTGTCTACTGAAGTTGATGCGCGGCTCTCTTACGACACCGATGCCACGATCGCGAAAGGGCGTTATCTCATTGCCGAATACGAAAAAGCAGGCATTTCCCGCGATCGTGTGTTGATCAAAATCGCCTCGACTTGGGAAGGCATCAAAGCCGCTGAAGTGCTGGAGCAAGAAGGCATTCACTGCAATCTGACGCTGCTGTTTGGGCTGCATCAGGCGATCGCCTGTGCCGAAGCCAAAGCCACCCTCATTTCTCCCTTTGTCGGACGGATTCTCGACTGGTACAAAAAAGATACGGGCAAAGACTACGCTGCTACCGAAGATCCAGGCGTGCTCTCTGTGACCACTATCTACAATTACTATAAAAAGTTTGGCTACAAAACCGAAGTCATGGGAGCCAGCTTCCGCAGTCTTGGCGAAATCACCGAATTAGCAGGTTGTGATCTGCTGACCATTTCTCCAAACTTGTTAGCACAGTTGCAGGAAACCATCGCAGACCTGCCCCGCAAGCTTGATCCCGCTCAGGCAGCCGCTTTATCCATCGAAAAAATCTCAATAGATAAAGCCACCTTTGACCAGATGCACGCCGCCGATCGCATGGCAACCGAGAAGCTTGACGAAGGCATCAAAGGCTTTAGCAAAGCACTCGAAAGCCTGGAAGGACTGCTTGCCAAGCGATTGGCTTCTCTTGCTGGCACCACAGTGGTTAGTGAAGCAGCCGATCACATTTTTCATGCCTATGACTTAGACGGCGACGGGTTTATCACCCGCGAAGAATGGATGGGCGCTGATGTTGTTTTTGATGCTCTGGACGCTGACCATGACGGCAAAATCACTCCCGCCGAGATGAGCGCAGGGCTAGGAGCAGTGCTGCCACTCGCAACCGTTTCAGCATGAGCCTGTAACAAGCAGATCGGGCGATGCTGCATACGAACCCTCATCCCCAGCCCTTTTCCTCAGGGAGAAAGGAGCTAGAAGTCTTATCCCCTCTCCTTCTGGGAGAGGGCTAGGGTGAGGGGAAATTCAGGCATTCATACATCAATTCAGCAACGCTGGAGCTTTCTAGAAGAGAACTACTAAGCAATTGACAAAGTGGGACGGACAGAGGTTGCCTTGGCTTTGTCAGTCTTAGAGCAGCGCATTGTGTCATCCATGCCTCTTAGAACGCTGATTCATGAAAATACTGATCCTGAATGCAGGCTCTAGCAGCCAAAAAAGTTGCTTGTATGAGGTCGGCGATCGCCTTCCCGATCAGCCTCCCGCTCCACTTTGGGAAGCCAATGTCGATTGGACCCATCAACAGGGCTGTGCAGAAATTAAGGTCAAAACGGCAAACGGTGCTGTGTTGGAAGAGAACATTCCCGTTCAGCAGCGCCCCAAAGTCATTGCCCACATGCTAGAAACCCTTTGGCAAGGTGAAACTAAAGTCATTGATCAGCCAGCCGCGATCGATCGAGTGGGGCATCGCGTCGTGCATGGCGGACAAGATTATCGAGAGAGCGTGCGAATCACACCAGACGTGAAAGCAGCGATCGCTCAACTCGCGGTACTGGCTCCTGTGCATAATCCCGCTAACCTGGAAGGCATTGAGGCGATCGAACTGGCATTGGGTAACGATGTGCCGCAAATCGCCGTCTTTGACACTGCGTTCCATAGCCAAATCCCCGATGCAGCGGCGATCTATCCGGGTCCCTATCAGTGGGTCGATCGCGGCATTCGGCGCTATGGGTTTCACGGTATCAGCCATCAATACTGCGCGCAACGGACTGCTCAACTGCTCAACCGCGATTTACAAGACCTGCGATTGATCATTTGTCATCTGGGCAATGGCTGCTCCCTTTCTGCCATTCAGCATGGGCACAGCATTGATACAACAATGGGCTTTACGCCTTTAGAAGGGTTAATGATGGGCACTCGGTCTGGCTCCGTTGATCCTAGTATTCTGATTCACCTCATGAGACAAGAAGGCTATACGGCTGACCAACTCGATCAGGAACTGAACAAAGCCTCTGGCTTGCTGGGAGTCTCTGGTGTATCCGCCGATCTGCGTCAGGTGATGGTAGCAATCGAGGCAGGTAACGCTCAAGCACAGTTAGCGTTCGATATCTATATCCATCGCCTGCGATCGTGTATGGGTGCCATGCTTGCCAGTTTAGGCGGTTTGGATGCTCTGGTTTTCACAGCAGGCGTAGGCGAAAATGCGGCGATCGTCCGCGCCCGTGCCTGCCAGAACTTTGCTTTTATAGGTTTGAAGCTCGACTCTGAAAAAAATCAAAACCATCCGGTTGATCAAGAGATTGCTACGGCTGATTCCACCGTACGCATCTTTGTCATCCACACTCAGGAGGATTGGGCGATCGCTCAGGACTGTTATCGTCTGGCTTGAGATTGGTGCATGAGAACGTAATACTCTTTAAAGCCTCCACATACAAGTTTCTTATTGTTTTCCTCTAGAGTGGTTAGTGTCAGGACTGTCGTCATTCTGGCAATTCAGTTGCTAAGAACACGACATCAACTTGATTGTTGCCATCTATGAGGGTTTTGAAATGACTGCAACGTATACGCCCGAAGAAGCTGGAACTGTGATCAAAGCCGTAACCACAAGCGGTTTAGCTGTTGCAATCGCCGATATAGGGATTGTTTCAACGGCGATCGAAGCCACCGCGATGATGAAAGAAATTGTGGGCGCAAGCAAGACGTATCCAAACAACGCGTTGATTCAAGCCGTCTTTTCTGAAGAAAGCCTGAAAAAGTCATCTCCAGGCGATCCTGGTAAAGATATCACGCCAGATAATGCGGCTGAAAAAGCGATCGTTGCGATTAATGCAGCCGTGGCGATCGTGAATGCAAAAGCATCCCCTGAAGAAGTGAACGAATACAAACAGTTCATTTACGCAACTGCCGATCGTGTGGCTAATGCCGCTGGTGAAGGTTTGTTTGGCACGGGTTCTAACAAAGTCAGCGCAAAGGAAGCTGCCACACTTGCCAAGCTTAAAACGGCATTGGGAGTTTAACGTCACAAAAAATGACGCGTTAATTTGACTGTCGATTGCATTGTGGTTGCCGTCTGTTGTCCTCATTGACAGACGGCAAATGTGCACCGGACAATTTTGACGAGACCTTGAAGCATTCAGATGAACCAATGTTCTTTTTACAGAGTACGAGTGATTAGGAGTTTTTAGTGATGATGCTCAGCCTTTCTGCCCCATTGCGTCGCCTGCTGGTTTCCCTTTCTTTTTGCTTTGTGTTGCTGCTGACGACGGCTTGTACTCCTAAAGCAACGTCTCCCTTCGCTCAAGCACAGCAAGATTCGACGCGTAGGGGCGCACCAACTGCTGTGGCTAAAACGGCTGAACAAGGTGCCTCCTTTAATAAACTATTTCCGCGTGAAGTGAAGGGCTATGAGATTATCCCGACACAGGAAAAGAAAGGGTTTGCTGAATATAAGGTGCTACAAAATAGCAAACCAGTTGCCATGCTGTCGATCAGCGATACAACCAGTCTTCCGACAGCCGCTGCTAAGTATCAGGCAACCGATTTTAAGGTGGCAAACTATCCGGCAGTCGATCAGGGTACAACAGCAACGGGCATTCTGATCAATAACCGCTATCAGGTCAAAGTACTTTCTCGTGATCCCTCGTTTACAAGAGACGATCGCCTTGCGTGGCTGCAAAAGTTTGACCTGGTACAGTTAGCAACATTCAAGCCTGCGCCTGCACCGATCGCCAAAGCCTTACCAGCGCGATCGCCTGCTGCCCCACTTTTGCCAGCTAAGCGCCCTACCCTAACACCACAACCAGCGACCTGATGATGATTTGCTAAAGCTAAGGGCTTTGCGGTTTAATAGCCGACCAATGAATCAGGTTTCGACGGCGCTCAACCTTCAGTCGTAGCGGGTTGAGCGTAGCCGAAACCCAAACCACGGGTATCTTATTTTCTTGCAATCCCCTAAGCTCGCAATCCCCTAAGCTCATGATTGGGGGCGCATTTAACCATCAGCGATCGGTCTACAACCAGTTGCTGACCGCTGACCGCTGACCGCTGACCGCTTAGTACTGATAGTGAAGCGTGTCTCCCGGTGTAGACGTTTGGGAGACGATTTCCTTCGTCATGAACCCAGTTTGTTGAATGATGCGCGCCACACAGCCTGTCCACCCGGTTTGATGGCTGGCACCAATGCCCGCACCATTGTCACCGTGAAAATACTCGTAGAACAAGATCAGATCTTTCCAATAGGGATCGGTCTGGAACTTTTCTGCGCCACCGTAAACAGGTCGTCGCCCCGACTCATCTTTTAAGAAGATTTGGGTAAGACGATCGCTCACTTCTTTCCACACATCAAACAGGGTCTTCTGTTGCCCTGAGCCTGTGGGATATTCGATCGTGAACGCATCACCGTAATAACCATAGAGATGGATGAGCGATCGCAGCAGCAGAAAGTTCACAGGCATCCAGATTGGACCGCGCCAGTTAGAGTTACCACCAAACATACCTGTGTTGGAATCACCGGGCAAATAATCAACTCGAAACTCCTGTCCAGCATGGTCGAAAACAAAAGGATGATCATGGTGGTAGCGGGACAGCGCTCGAATGCCATAAGCGCTGAGAAACTCAGTCTCATCTAACATCTTGGACAAAAGGCGGCGAAGCTTTTGCTCATTCACAATGGAAAGCATCAGTCGTCCATGCAAGCCCGGAGCCGTGGGCAATTGAATGTTAGCCGTGAGTTCGGGATGTCGCATGAGAAACGACTGCGCTCGTTTTTTGAATTTGGGCAGTTTCTCAAACACATTGGGTGGAAATACCGCGATCGCCATCAGCGGCAGCAACCCGACCATCGATCGCACCTTCAACCGCTGACAATCGCCATTCGGCAACCGCAGCAGATCGTAAAAGAAGCCATCTTCTTCATCCCATAGCTCATCACAGTTTTCACCAATCCGATCCATCGCCCCAGCGATCCACAGCGTATGCTCAAAAAACTTGATTGCCAGGTCTTCGTAAAGCGGATCATGAATCGCCAACTCCACAGCAATTTGTAGCATTCGCTGGCTAAAAAACACCATCCACGCCGTACCATCCGCCTGTTCGAGAATGCCACCTGTCGGTAATGGCGCACTGCGATCGAACACTCCTATGTTATCCAAGCCTAGAAAGCCGCCTTCAAAGACGTTATTGCCAATGGCATCTTTGCGGTTCACCCACCAGGTAAAGTTAATCAGCAGTTTAGAAAAGGCATATTTCAGGAAGTTAACGTCACCCACACCATTGTTTTGCTCACGATCGCGCGTATAAATCTCCCATGTTGCCCATGCATGAACGGGTGGATTGACATCACCAAAGTTCCATTCATACGCAGGCATCTGACCATTCGGATGCATATAATCTTCCTGCAACATCAACTCTAGCTGACGCTTGGCAAAGTCAGGATCAACAATGCTCAAGGGAAGCATGTGGAATGCCAAATCCCAGGCTGCAAACCAGGGATATTCCCATTTATCGGGCATGGAAATGACATCATCGGTATACATATGGTGCCAATCGCTATTGCGAACGTGTCGCCGCTGATCAGGTCGCATGTAAGGATTGACGTTATGTTCCTCTAGCCATTTGTCCACATTGTAGTAGAAGTATTGCTTTGACCACAGCATTCCTGCCAGCGCTTGCCGCATCACATTACAGCGATCGGGGTCAGCCTTCACCGAAGCGGGTGTCATGGCATCGTAAAACGCATCGGCTTCTTGCTGGCGATCGGTCAAGACCTGCTCAAAGGCATCAAACGGATTGCCCATCTGATTGGGATGCGTTGACGCAAGGCGTAACCGAATGATTTGTGTGCCGCCTGCTTCTACCGTAATTTGATAATGGGGCGCAACTTTGGTACCGATCGCCGCTGGATTCACCGCTTCAGTCTGCCCATGCACCACATAGTTGTGAATGGCATCTTTGACATAGGGACTGTCATTGTCAGTGCCAAACAAACGCTCGTTATTAGTTTCATTTTCTGTGAAGAGCAGCGGCAACACCTGATCGCAATAGAGATAATAGTCTTCCAGCTTTTCTTGAAAGAGTGGGTTGGTGTGATAAGCATGAACAACGCTGTAGCCTGCACCTTCATACTTTCGTAGGATGGGTTTAGAACCACCATCTTTCCAACTCCAGGTATTGCGAAACCACAGCGTTGGCAGTAAATGCAGAGAGGCGGCTTCTGCCCCCCGATTGCACACTTTAATTTGAATCAGAATGTCGTCAGCGCTTGCCTTGGCGTATTCCACAAACACATCAAAGTAGCGATCGTCATCAAAAATACCTGTATCTAGTAGCTCATATTCCAATTCATCGCGGCTGCGACTACGGTTGGTATTCACCAAATCGGCATAGGGAAACTCCGCATGAGGGTACTTGTACAGGTACTTCATGTAAGAGTGAGTCGGCGTACTGTCCAGATAGAAGTAGTATTCCTTCACATCCTCGCCGTGATTGCCTTCGCTGTTGTTTAACCCAAACAGCCGTTCTTTCAGGATAGGGTCGTTGCCATTCCACAATGCCAGCGCAAAACAGAGCAGGTTATGAGCGTCACTAATGCCGCCTAAGCCATCTTCCCCCCACCGATATGCCCGCGATCGTGATTGGTCATGAGACAAATAATTCCAGGCATCACCGTTATCGCTGTAGTCTTCTCGTACCGTACCCCACTGGCGCTCACTGAGATAGGGACCCCACTGTTTCCATGCCGCTTTACCGTCACGGCAGTCTTGCAAGCGCTGATTCTCTAACGTCATGATGGCTTATCCTGAATTTTGGTTTGGATGCAACGCACTTAGTCTCAATTAAACTACCAGGAGACGTTAAACCCTACAAGGGTTTAATGCTCTCGTATGATGGCATCGCTACATGGGAATTAAATTGCTCCTTGCTCCACTAGCGTGTCCGCGATCGAGTTACTTTCCGCTGTTAACGATCATTGAACGCTAGACACCATCAGTTGGTTGAAGCTCAACTTGCACGGTTCTAGATCAGGTTTCGACGCGGGTGAAGCCAGAACTTTAAGCAGCAAATATCCAGGCTGTTTTGCCTCTACACGTAGCTCTAGATCCGGCGCGCATTTGTCGATACGTTGTTTCGGTGCAACGTAACGCACCCAACGATTATCTATTGGTGCGTTACGGCGATGACGCGCCCTAGCTTAAAGGTTGTTTGAAAAGTGTCTGGCGGTTAAAACCGCGACTACGTAAACAAAGTCCGCCTGCGCGGACGACCGCAGAGTAAGGGTTTTATCACCTGCAACGGCAGGTTTTGCCTCTGTAGCCGCGACTTCAGTCGCCAAGGCTACAAGCATCTGGACCTTTAAAACGTCCTCTTAAAGCGGTATACAACAAGGAATGACAATACAGCCACTGCTTGCTTGCTGGCGTTGTAATGTTTGAGCCGCAACCTTACACGCCTGAAAGCGGCTTGGCACCAGTTTCAAGGCAGCCCTTAGATCCTGGTTGATCAGCACCTGTTTAGTGTAATCAGAACAAGATTCATTGCCGTAGAGCAAGCGATGGGGACACGAAAAGCCTTTGCGGGGTGAGAGATGTTTCTGATAGGCATTGAGAGAGGCGATCGCAGCGTGCTTTGCAAACGATTCCACTGTAGTTGCTGGCATAAAATGAGCCGTGATTAAATCATTTGCTCATTCTTATAGCTAAGTCTTAGCTGCGATCACTCCCTCAAAAGTATGGAGCAGACGTAAAAAAGCGATGCGAGTTGTTCCCTTCTCTTCTCACACCCGATCGCTCTCAAGTGCAGTGATATCTGCTTAGAAAGCAAACATCACTTGTGCAAAATCGAGAAACGTCTACGCAATATTGAAAATTGCTCATGCAAATTAACTAAAACTTATCGAAAACAAAGAAGTCTGTCTTTGGAATCAATGAATGCTTATGCAAAATCAATGAATGTGTAGCTGAAATCAACAAACGCCTCTCTGAAATTAAGAAATTTAATCGATCACCCTGTCTCACGGAGCCTGACGCTGAGTTTTGGTGAGACGGAAGAAACAATCGCCCCTACATGATTGGCTGAAGGGCGATCGCCCCTTCTCTTCACAAGCAGGATCACTTCTGCATGATTGGCTCAAGGGCGATCGTGTCCAGATGGGCAATGTTCTCAGAATTCGGTGAAGGGGTTAAGGATAGAAATTTGGCAGTCTTCAAAATCGCGAGTATTGCGTGTTACCAATGTGAGGAGGCATTTCCAGCAGATAATTTTCTTCTATACAAAGTTCACGCAGTTCTGTAAACGCGCTGGCTAAAGCAGGTTTTTGAGATTGCTGTTGCCAGACGAGAAATTCCTGATAAACGTCAGCTTTTACGACAGCTACAACCAACTGGTTCTGATCGTAGATCAGCTGAGGCTCTTCAACAGCAGCGTGGATCAGTTCAGAGAATTTTTGTTTTGCGTCCTCAAGTTTCCAAGGCATAGTTTTGTGAGCGAGATGTCATTGCTCTAAATTGTAGCTTTACAGCGATCGCCCCTTCTCTTCACAAGCAGGATCACTTCTACATGATTAGCTCAAGGGCGATCGTGTTCTGTAAAAGCTCCGCTCACTGCCGATCGAGCGATTTGTTCTGGCTACGCGACGTTCTGTTTCTGTTTCAGCTTCTCCATCCAAGCTTTTGTGCCATAAATGCCACGTAAGAGTGAAGGAACGGTCAAATCAACGTCTAGTGCCTCCCAATGCAACCCAATGCCTGATGGAGTTACTTCGACTGCTGCAAGCTCGTCTGGTTCGGCTCCTACTAACCCTTGTCCCAGTTCATGAGGAAACATAAAGGTAGAGCCATCTTTTAAATTGATCACGATTTTGCCTGAGGCACGATCGTAAGCAGCAGAGAGCGCACGAGGTTCGGTTGCATCAGCAAACATTGCAGCGTCGCTTGCTTGATCCAGTTGCACTTCCAAGGTTGCATCCAATCGATCAGGCTTCTCCATGAATTTGCCTCCACGCTTCAAGCAAGTCGGATTGATGACTGATGACAAGCTGCAAGGCTTTCACAGCGTCTCTTCGATCGCCACGATACTCCAAAACAGTCGGCTGCTTAATCTTGCTTCCCAAATCGATTTTAACCTCACTCTCAGCGTTGAGAACATGAACATGAGATGGCAGGTGATCGTCAAAATAAATGACAACCCTGAAGCCATCTTTTCTCAACACAGTTGGCATTTACTTACTCCCGATTGCCACATCGCATTTTACCTGGCGTGTGTATGAGGGAGTAGGTTCACCGTTAGCGATCAATCTTTTCTACACAAACGCGATCGCCTCCACATGATTGGCTCAAGGGCGATCACGCCTATCTAGTTGTGCCAATCTGTCTAAAGAAGCGTTGTACGAGGCATGCAAAACCCGGCAAAATCGGCGAGGTAATAGTGTCCTGAGCGTTGTAAGTAGCGGTTCGCTTAAGGGCAGCATTTTCGCGGCGGTACATTTCAATCTGTTGTAATTCTCGGTTAACGATCCAATATTCCTCAACGCCCTGGGATGAGTAGAGCTTAAGTTTAGCTTCACGGTCTCGTCGTTCATTGGTAGCGCCTGGGGACAGCACTTCGACGATCAGTTCGGGTGCCCCAATAAAATGCCCCGCTTCGTCTGTGAAGCGTTCCATGCGCTCAACACTGATCCAAACTGCATCTGGGATGACATTGTCAGCATCGCTGAAGATAATGCCGGGTGTTGGAAATGCTTCTCCTAACTGCGTCTTGTCTGACCAGTTGCCTAATTCGTTGCAGATATTACGAATCACGGATTGATGCCTGAGGTGGGGTGCCCTTGTCACAAAGAGTTCTCCGTCAATGA
Source organism: Tildeniella sp. (assembly GCF_059505325.1). Lineage (NCBI taxonomy): Bacteria > Bacillati > Cyanobacteriota > Cyanophyceae > Oculatellales > Oculatellaceae > Tildeniella > Tildeniella sp. The sequence continues at coordinate 67,117 of NZ_JCACKI010000017.1, read as the reverse complement.
TTTCGTAGCGCTTCCATTCGTCGGCTGCGAGGAGATCGAGATCGGCAGTCGTCCAACGAACTTTTTCAGATGAGGTTTGGCTCATGGCGTGTCTCCGCGACCTTCTTTGGTTCTATTCTCGCTTGTTTTACCGCAGCGATCGTCTCTTCTCTTTCCAAGGGCGATCGCTCCTACATGATGGCTCAAGGGCGATCGCTGTTTAGGTTCAAACCTGAATGATTTCAAAGGTATCTCGATCGCCAATACGATAAAACAAAAAATCCGAATCAAGCGTGAGAATTTGTCGATAGCCAGTCTTTTCAGCCACTAGAACCAGCGTTGCGTCTGCTAAATCCATTGGGCGATCGCGGTATTTCTCCATCAACTCCAATAAACGAACATAGTCATCTTCCTGAATCTCGAAAATGACAAGCAATTGATCTAAGAGAAGCTGCCCCAATTGCTTTTGCATCGCCCAACCGCCGCGATGGAGAGCGAGATACATAGCTTCTGTTAGACATGACCAGGTTGTGACCAGAGGTTTTGCTAAGCCAGTAACAGTCGTTCGATAAGCGTTGTGCTGAAGTTGGGTTCTATCGACTAGACAAAGCAAAACCCCAGCATCGCAAAGAATCACAAGTTGAGACCTTGTTGCCGATATTTATTCAGCAAGCGTTGCTGATAGTCGTTGGTTGGGGTTGTTGGAGTAATTTCTAAGCTATCAGCAACCTCAAACCACTGCGCCCAAGCTTCAAAGCGATCGTCTTCAATGAGGTGATTAGCTACTTTAGCTTGATATTTGTAGGCGATGAGATCGATAAAGTCGCTGATCTCTTGCAGAAGCGGCTCTGGAAGTTGCTGTAGCTTCGCGATCGCCCTTTCTCGAATCGTCACAACTATCACCTCTGCTAAAATCTCTAGTCTGATCGACGTTAGAATGCTTACGCTTTCAGTTTAGCGGGTTACGATCGCTCTTTCGCTTTACAAAGGCGATCGCCTCAACATGATTGGCTTAAGGGCGATCGACAGAAAAACCTCAGTCATTTTCCTGAGCAACGTCACCATACAAATAGCGATCGATATTTGCTGACCAATCGGGAGCGCCTTGTAAATGAAGAGCTTTGGCAGTTTGCAGAAACGACTCTGAGCTGGCTGGTGTTTCTGGCGATACGCTCTCGACAAGTGATTCGTACTCGTGTGCCAGCTTCCAGCTCTAGAGGCACGGTGGGATGAAGAGTGCTGCCATCAAAGACAGCTTCTACAATTTGAATCATGGCGACTCCCAGAACTGCAATACCCTTAGTATATCCGCTCGCTTCAAACCCCAATCTACTAGCGATCGCACTCAGCAAAACCTGAAACAACGATCGCCCCTTCTCTTCACCAGCGCGATCGCTCCTGCATAATTGGTTTAAGGGCGATCGTGCTTTATTTTACTTGAAGCTTCTGAAGCTTATTCTGTACGTTACTCATATCTGATGCCATACTTTGCATACCGTAATACTTGATTGCACTCTGATAATCTTCGATGGCAACTTGCTTATTAGAAAGAGCATTGTGGGCATCACCTCTCCATTCATAGGCTTTTGCTAGCAAAGTATTGTCCGTTGAGAAATTGATTGCTGCCGTGTAATCCTGAATGGCATGTTGTCTATCACTAGAACTTAAATAAGCATTACCGCGAAGTAGATATAGTTCAGGGTCTTCAGTTTCGGGTCGAGCAAGCTTGATTGCCTGACTAAACTCATCGATTGCCCTCTGATAATAATTTCGAGCAATATTTGGGTTACTTTTATACCCTATCTCATACTGATCGATACCGTTCCGCTTATGAACTCTCATTTGGCTTTGAATGATAGAAGATCCACTGGGAGCTAGAGAAGGCGAAACGGGGATCGAGTCGCTTATGTTTGGGAAAGGGGTGGTCGAGGACGGAAAACTTTCGGCTGAATCGATACTGTTTACAGTAGATTCTTGCCTGAATTGAAATATTTGCACTAAATAAACAGAAGTACCGAACGCTAAAACAGCAAAAAATACATAGGTTAGTATAGTAGGAAACTTGAACTGCATTAAATTCTGAATGGTCTGCATTCTTAAATAAGGAAAACCGTTGATTCGTTTTGAGACACGCTGTTCAGCAGCACTAGCGTGCTCATCTGGAATGTGCAGAGCGTGTTGTAATTCTTTCAATGCTCTGCGAGTGGAATCCTTCAGGGGCTTCTCGCGCTTTAAATAGTTAATCAATTCTTGTTCGTAGCTTTCCAGTCTTTTATAAAAATCTCGATAAGGCTGGAGTGACTCCGATTCTAAATTGCGAATAACTTCTGGCGAGAGTCCTAATTTTTGAGAAAATGCATTCAACATTTTGCGTCGCGTAGAAGACATACGAACGTCATCTTGAAGGGGCATACTCAACCAAGCTTGTATGCTATCAATAACAGTTCGATGGGCAAAAGTAATGTCGCCCAAATAAGCCAGTCGTTCAATTTCTCGACGGTAGCGCAAGGCTGGATCGGTTGACGGAACATGCGCCAATTTAATGTTGTACCCCTCCTTTGAGGGATAAATTTCAGGTTTCATCCCTGGCACAACTTCTTGAACTTTGCGTTTAGCATATTCATGCAACTCACCGATGGCAATAAAACCATCACGGTCTTGATCTGCGTCACCCGTTTCTAATCCTTCTATTAGGTAGCGAGTGTAGACAGAGAGTTCTGAGTCGTGTAGCTCAAATGAATACTCGATCGAGGATGAAGATGTAAGCACTGCTCCGCCTTCACTTCCCAGTTGAGACCTAAGATCAACTGAGCCATCGTCTTTCGCCAGCATTCCTTCAGCAAAAGCACCACTAAAACAGCAATCAAGAATAATTACCTGTCGTCTCGAACGACTATTTTTCTGATTTTCCTGTACGAAGCTAGCGGATGTAGCTGTTGGACGCACCAACTCTCCACGAGCAGTTTTACGTGTTTTGCAGCTAGAGAGATAGAACTTGCCAGCACTGTCTTTGATGCCATGCCCAGAGAAGAAAAGCAGTACTAAATCATCCCGGTGTCGATCGTCGAAGAGAGCCTGAATTTCCTCTTCCATCTCTTGGCGCTCAGGATTCTTTAGCACTTTGATGTCTGACTCAGCAAAGGCACCCATTTCAGGATGCTGCAAAACCCGTTGCATTGCCTCGACATCTTTGAGCGCCCCAGGCAAAGAATTTAATCCAGGTGCGTACTCACTGATCCCAATTAGTAGTGCGATCTTTGCCATTGTTAATCAACTGCCCTTCAGAAACGCTTGTGCTTTCTCATACGCATAGTCAAATTCGATTTCATCCAGCTCCCGCATTTGAGCTAGAAGATTCTGAACAGCTTCATCCGTCTCCTCCGCACTCAAATCGGAGTCGTTTAAGTCGATCGTCAGCGTAACGTTTCGTTCGCCTGCCATGAGTGCGCCTCAGAGATTAATCGCTGTACACCACAATAATGCAAGCAACCATTATTTTCCCAGACCTGTCATCGTCGTTAGCGCTTTGTGAGCACAACGATCGCGGGGCAGAATTTGTACAATAACGGAGGGAGGCGTGTTGTAGATGTAGTGTCAGTCAGAAACCCTTACAGATGAGTGGACGATAGAGGCAGCATGAGCAGTAGCAAAGAAGGAACGGCAATCGCGCAAGAGTTCAAAACCCAGGTGTGGATTTTGGGTGGCTTGATAGCAATGATGTGGGCAGTCGAGATTCTGGATCAGTTCGTGTTTCGAGCAGGGCTGCGTGAAACGCTAGATATTTATGGCATCATTCCGCGTACTGCGATCGGGCTGCGTGGCATTCTGTTTGCACCCTTTCTGCACGGTAACTTTGCTCATCTAATTGGCAACACCGTGCCGTTTATCGCGCTGGGCTGGCTGATCATGCTGCGCGAAACCAGCGATTTCTTTTGGGTCAGTCTCATCACCGCATTCGTCAGTGGTTTGGGTACGTGGATATTTGGCTCCTCTGGCATACACATTGGCGCAAGTGGCGTAATTTTTGGCTATCTGGGCTATCTGTTGGCGCGGGGCTATTTCGAGCGTAGTATGACGGCGATCGCCATGTCGCTTTTTGTTGGCGCACTCTACGGCAGCCTCATCTGGGGCGTGTTACCTACGCGCATCGGTATTTCCTGGGAAGGACATCTATTTGGCTTCTTAGGTGGTGTGCTGGCAGCAAGGCTTTTGACACCGAAGCGGGAAGTGTCGAAGATATAGGGAGTCGGGAGTGGGGAGTGGGGAGTAGGGAGTAGAGAGTAGGCTAAGGGCTGAAAGCTGAAAGCTGAAGGCTGAAAGCTAAAGGCTACAGGCTAAAGCCAAGTGCTGACTTCTGGCTTCTGACTCCTACTTTTATCCTTCATCTTTTATCCTTTAGCCTTTTGAATTAAATTATTGGTGAGTGCTTTGACGAATGTGGCGATTATTGGCTGTGGCTATGTGGGCAAAGCGGTTGCTCAACAGTGGCGACCAATGTTGACAGTGACAGCGACGACGACAACGCCCGATCGCGTGTCCGAACTGGAATCAGTGGTGCAGAACGTACAGATCGTGAAGGGCAACGATGAGGCGGGAGTGCGATCGCTCCTCCAAAACCAAGCCGTTGTCTTGCTGAGTGTGGGTGCGCCCAATGCCAACGCGTATGAAGAGACGTATCTGCAAACGGCGAAAACATTGGTGACAGTGCTCAAGCAAGCGCCAACGGTGCAGCAGGTGATCTACACAGGTAGCTATGCGGTGTATGGCGATCGACAGGGAGATTGGGTCGATGAGAACTCAGAGGTTACGCCTGCTAACCGTAATGGTGAAATTCTGGCAGAAACTGAGCAGGTTTTACTGAGTGCAGCAAGTGATACGCTCAAGGTCTGCGTTTTGCGGCTCGGCGGCATCTATGGGGCAGGACGCGAGCTAATCAAAATTTTTGGACGGGCAGCAGGCACAACGCGACCCGGAGCTGGAGACGATGCGGCGAATTGGGTGCATCTGGAAGACATTGTGGGCGCGATCGACTTTGCGCGACAGCACTCATTAACAGGCATCTACAATTTGGTAGGCAATGTTCCTGTCACGACGCGGGAGTTACTGGAGCGAGTGTTTGCCGCTCACAATTTGCCGAACGTTGTTTGGGATGCGTCTCAAACCAGTACTCGTCCCTACAATGCGAGAGTGTCAAATCAAAAGCTGCGCGAGGCGGGCTATCAATTGCTCTATCCAGAGATCGTAGAGACGGTGTAATCTAGCGAAAGCGATCGCGCTGGAACGTTGCAATCGGCGTTTCTACAGCTATAGATGGGATTTCTTATGACGACAACGCTGCCTCAAAGATACTCTGCCCAGGAATCGCTGCGTGAACGGATCGATCGCACCTATCACCAGGCGCTACCCGATCTATTGTTTGAGGCACAGCAGATTCACCGTCAGCATCACGACCCGCGCGCAGTGCAGCTTTGTACGTTGTGTAACATTAAAACGGGGCTGTGTCCTGAAGACTGTGCGTATTGCTCTCAAAGCGTTCATAACAAAACGTCGCTAGAGCCACAGCCATTAGCAGACATTGAGACAGTGCTGGCTGAGGCAAAAGCCGCAAAAGCGCATGGTTCCACTCGCTTTTGTATGGGTGCAGCATGGCGAGAAGTGAAAGATGGTGCCCAGTTCGATCGCGTGCTAGAAATGGTGCGTCAGGTCGCTGCGTTGGAGATGGAAGTTTGCTGCACGCTAGGAATGCTCAAGCCCCATCAGGCACAGCGGTTGAAAGAAGCGGGGCTGACCGCGTATAACCATAATCTCGACACGTCGCCTGATTACTACAGTCAAGTTATCACCACGCGCACGTATCAAGACCGTCTGGAAACCATTCAGGCAGTCAGTGATGCTGGTATCTCGGTTTGCTGTGGTGGCATCCTTGGTATGGGCGAATCGGTGGACGATCGACTATCCCTTTTGGCAGCATTGGCAGCACTCGATCCAGTACCAGAGTCGATTCCCATCAATTGCCTTGTGCCTGTAGCCGGAACGCCGCTCAAAGATACTCCCCCTGTGGATTCCATTGAACTGGTGCGAATGGTTGCCACCACGCGTATTTTGTTTCCAGGGGCGATCGTGCGTCTCTCTGCGGGACGCTTGCAAATGAGCGATGAACTGCAAGCGCTGTGTTTACTTGCGGGAGCCAATTCCATCTTCACAGGACCCGTTCTATTAACGACACCGAATCCTGACAGCACCCAAGATGAGCAGTTGCTGAATCGGTTAGGAATGATACCAAGAACGCTGTAGCCGATCACCGTCTGTCAGTCCTTGATTGTGCATCATTCGTTTGGCTCTTTGCGATCGAACTACGGTAAAATCTAGTGCTTGAAGACTTCAGCTCTGAGGGCGTGAGGCAGCACTGTGCAAAAATTCGTTCCGTTAGAAGCACCAGAGCCGTTTTCGGTCTTAGGTTTGCCTGTTCATCTGCTGGATGATTATGCAGGTTGGCTCGTTGCTCGTGCTCAACAGCAGCAAGGCTGTCATGTGGTGACGCTGAATGCTGAGATGACAATGGCGGCAGAACACAATCTCCCGTTGGCTCAGATTATTCGACAGGCAGAGCTGGTGATTCCTGACGGTGCGGGGATTGTGCTGTATTTGAAGCTGTACGGTCGATCGACGCAACGCCGTCCTGGCATTGAACTGGCAGAATCGCTGCTGCGCGAATTTGGACGAGTCCTGCAGAATGCTTCGCAAACGCCTTCTCTCGGCACTGTTGCGTTTTTTGGGGGGCAACCTGATGTGATTCAAACAGCAGCGACAATCTGGCGGGAGCGGTTACCGGGATTGGCGATCGCGGTCACTCAACACGGCTACCTTACCCCTGAAGATACCCCAACCTTTCTGCAAGCGTTGAAAGAGACTCAACCCCAACTGATTCTCGTTGGTTTGGGTGTGCCCCGGCAGGAATTTTGGATTGCCGAACATCGTCATGTCTGTCCAAACGCTATTTGGATTGGCGTTGGCGGCAGTTTTGATATCTGGGCAGGGGTAAAAACTCGTGCTCCGGGCTGGCTGCGAGACAATCATCTGGAATGGGTTTACCGTTTGTATCAGGAACCTTGGCGCTGGCGACGGATGCTGGCATTACCAAAGTTTGCGTGGCGATCGCTGGTGTATCGTTTGATGCAAGGGTGAAAGGCAAGAAAGATCTCTGGTTGTTAGTTGCTAGTTGTTAGAAAAAGGGATGGTTAGAAGATCAAAGGGGTAGGAAGTCAGAAATTACAGGTTAGAGCTGATTGACTGACAAAACTCAACCGCCCTCACCCTAGCCCTCTCCCACAGGAGAGGGAACAAGCGATTGGTTTGGCTCCCCTCGCCCGCTGGGAGAGGGGTTGGGGGTGAGGGCAGTTTGGGCAACAGTGCAAAAGATTTGTCAGTCAATCAGGGTTAGAGAGCAGACAGGTATTGCTTGTTCACTAACAACTAACAACCAAAAACTAACAACTTCTCACTCTTTGCCTTTCACTCAAAACTCCTCTTTTGTGATGTAATGGGTTGGATCGAGGTATCAACGTCTTTATGACCCAGGTATTTAACGGGCAGCCTTCCAACACGACAGATAGGGCATCACAAACGGTTGGCGCTGAGGCGATCGTGTCCTTGCGTGGAGTCAGCAAGACCTACGAGAACGGTAGCAAAGCGTTAGTGGATGTCAGCCTTGACATCCAGCGGGGTGATTTTCTCTTTATTACAGGTCCATCGGGTTCTGGTAAATCGACGCTGCTGAAGCTGCTGTACGGGGAAGAACACGCCAGTCAGGGCGAAGTGCTGGTAGATGGCTGCGACTTAGCTACTCTGAGAGGCGATCGGCTGTCTCAACTGCGCCGCCGCATTGGGATTGTCTTTCAAGATTACAAGCTGATTCCACGTCGCACGGTCATGGAAAATGTGGCATTTGTACTGTGGGCACAGGGGTTGCCACGTAAGGAAATTCACCGTCGGCTACAGCCCGCGCTCAAAATGGTGGGCTTGGTGCACAAGGCAGACTGCTTCCCCGACCAGCTTTCGGGAGGAGAACAGCAGCGGGTTGGCATTGCGAGGGCGATCGTGGGCACACCGCCCATTTTGCTTGCCGATGAACCAACTGGCAACCTTGACCCGGATAACTCGTGGCAAGTGATCAAAATTCTCAAAAAGCTCAACTCGGTTGGCATTACGGTCATTGTGACCACGCATGATGAAAGTCTGATTCGCCTGTCTAACCATCCGGCAGTGCAGTTACGCAATGGTTATCTCTACCGTCCCAAAGGGTAGTGAGCGTGATGACGATCGACGATCTGACCAAACTGCTGCAAGTGCTGGTTTCACTGGTGCAAGGCGTAAGCTGGCAGTTGCTGATTCTGTTTGTTCTCATCTACTTTGGTGCGCCGCTGCGGAATTTTGTCAACAACCTGGGCGAGTTTAGCTTCAGGGCAGGCGCATCGGGGCTAGAGGCTACAGCAAAGCGGCGCATTGAGGCAGGCGTACTTCTGGGATCAGCCTCAGCAATCAAGTCTGGTGATGCCACAAACGGCAGTCCCCAGTTGCCCGGTGCGGAAGAGGCAAAGGAAATTGCGACCGTGGTCAGCCAAACGCTGAAGCCTAAAGTAGCGCAACAGCTTGCCAAAGCGTCAGTGCTTTGGATCGATGACCATGCAGTGGATAATGCTCACGCTATTCGATCGCTCGAAGCGTTGGGCATCGGCTTTACCATCAGTCCCTCGACCCCGGATGCACTCGAAAAAATTCGCATCAATGCCTACGACGCGATCGTCTCGGACATGCGGCAATCGGGTAATCCTACAGCAGGATACGAATTGCTCCGAGAGTTGCAGAGATTGGGCGTGAATACACCCGTTATCATTTACGGCAGTTCCAACGAACCACGCTTTAAGGTCGAAGCGCGCTCCCAAGGAGCATTTGGAGACACGGGCAATCCGCAAGAGTTGTTTAGCCTCGTGACAATGGCAGTGCAGAAGGGCTGAGGGGAAAGTTACACAGACAACCCACCTAATACAAAGACTACTTTACTCTTCGTCTTCTTCAGTCATGTTCTCTTCAAACCCCAGCCAAAAGCGCAATACCTTCTCAACTTCTAAGTAGGAAGGCTCAATTAAATATAAAATCTGCGTAGGATGGGTATAGCCTTCGGCATTCAAGAAAAGTGAAGCGTAACCCATGCTGCTAAAGGTTTTGATGCGTTACGGCAATGCCTAACACATCCTACGTTTAATTCTACATAGCTACTTACCATTTGCTCAGGTGTCAGCGTTCCCAATTTGCGTAAAAGTTTTGCGTAAGGAACTGTGATGATGTTTTGTATGTCAAAGACTCCTTCTCGAAGAAATCTAGCTTTGACTTGCACTTCAAATCTTGAACCACGTGAACTTGTCGTATGAGGAATCAGCGTCGTTAACGCGCGGTCTTGATTGAGAGCAGGGATACTGATGACCAAGCATGGTCTGACTTTCGCTACATAACCCAAATCGACTAGCCATACTTCACCGCGAACAGGGCTAACCATAGCTATTCATACAGAGCTTCTTGCTGATCTAATTCCAAGAAAAGTTCTTCTGCATTCAAGACTAAGACTTCATCAGATAAGGGTGGAAAATCTAAGCAAACTGTTCGCTTTAGAATCTCTAACGCCAAATCTAGCTGTTCTGAATCTGTCAAACGATCGAAGTTATTCAAAAGTTCTTGTACTAAGGCAGTCATCATTTTTTCCGATACCTACTGACAGGACACTATTGATGCCTTACCGATCAGTTATACGCAGAACTACGCCGTCACCGCAGGTTCTAGCCCTAATTCTGCTATCAGCCGATCGGCATCGAAATTTTCTGCCATTGAGTTGCAGATGTACTCAACTTTGACGGGTTCGTTGACGCGGACTTGACCAAAGGCGCGATCGACGATGGCAACGGTTGATAGTGTGTCTAAATCCACAGAGAGAATGGGGATTTCCAGATCATCAGCACGGCTGAGAATATCGGGAGAAGGGGGCATCTGTCCCGTCAGAATCAAGCATTGCGTTGACGTTTCCAGGGCAGCCAGTTGAATATCGGTGCGATCGCCGCCCGTTACCACTGCCATGTTGCGACCTTTGCGGAAATACTTCAGCGCTGAGTTGACGTTCATTGCGCCGATGCTGAGGCTTTCGACCATCAAATCCAGGCGATCGGGGCGGCAGAGTACTTCTGCTTTCAGTTGTTTCACCAGTTCGTTCACGCTGACGCTGCGTAAAAGCGCACTGCGGGCGAGTAAGCCAAAAATCGGAATGCCCCGTTTCTCCAGATAAGGCTGCACCGTCGTTTTGACTTCCTCTAGCCGTTCTTCGGGAATGTCATTGATCAGAACACCCAGGAGGCGATCGCCCAAGCGTCGTCGTGCCGAAATCAGCGCGCCCACAATCAGCAATGAGTTGAAGCGTGCCACCAGCAGAATCCTGGCATTCACGCCTTCTGCGACCTGCCGCAATGAGAGGTCAAACAAACTTCCTTCTTCTAGGTTGGCTGGACCTTCTAGCAGCACCAGATCAGGACCGCGCATTTGGAGATATTTTTTGAGCGCCTGGGGATAATCGATGCGATCGTCACCCAGAATGCGTTTTTGAATCGTTGGTTCATCCAATGCCAGGATCGTGGGCTGGAGGCGATCGGCGGGTAGGTGCAACACCTTGCCCACAAACTGCACGTCTTCTTCAACATCAGTCGTTTCTGAGCCACTCCAGCAGGTTCCGAGGGGCTTCCCGTAGGCGAGATCCAGACCTTTCGCTTTCAACTGGTGAGCAATGCCAAGCACCGTTGCCGACTTCCCACTGTAAGCTTCGGTCGATCCAACTAACAAATATCTCGCGGTTTTCGGCACGCTTTCACTCCCTACAATGACCTCTACTGCTGCCCTTGCGCGTCGATCGACAAGGCAATGGATCAACTTTGATCGACTGCACTGCATTAAGCAGCTCGTCCTCTCATTGACGCATAGTCACCATTGTAAGTGATGCTCTTCATGGCAAACGTTTGTCAAGGCAGAGAGACGGCTGGACTTAGCGCGGTTGCAAATTCTATAGACGGCGTTGCTGAATGCAAGTATGATTTCCCTCATCCCCAGCCCTTCTCCCCAAGGAGAAGGGAGCTAGAATCGAATCGAGTTCCATCGCCCGTTGGGAGAGGGTTAGGGTGAGGGCAGATTTGACAATTCATATTTTTGTTCAGCAACGCCCTATAGACTTCTCCGGCGCGTTTCTGAAAAAGGCTCCCTGATCGCGTTCACAGGCGCTCCTTGGCGAACGTTGCCGATCTCAAAGCCGTTGACTTCTCCTAAAACATACACAGGACGATTTTTCACTTCTTCGTAAATGCGCCCAATGTATTCGCCCAAAATGCCGATACTGAAGAGCTGCACAGCCCCCAGAAAAAAGATAGCTACCGCGATCGTGGCATAGCCAGTAAGCGGTGAAACAGGCGAGAAAAAACGCCAGTAGATGACTAGAATTGCCATCACGATCGCGATCACAGCCGCAAACAGCCCGACATACGTTGAGATGCGGAGCGGCACTCTAGAGAACGAGACCAAGCCGTCGATCGCCAATGCCAGCGACTTGCGGAATGTATATTTCACGTCACCTGCAAACCGGGAGTCGCGTTCAAAGGGAATGGCAATTTGCCGAAAGCCCAGCCACGATCGCAGCCCTCGAATGTAGCGGTTCCGCTCTGGCATGGCGTTAAGCGTATCGACAACGCGTCGATCCATCAAGCAAAAGTCGCCTGTATCCGTCGGAATGTCTACATCGGCAAGCTGGCGCAGTAGACGATAGAACACATACGCTGTCAAGCGCTTAAACCAGCCTTCTTGATGACGCTGTACTCGCTGAGCATAGATCACGTCATAGCCTTGTCGCCATTTGTCTGCCAGGTCAGGAATGAGTTCGGGTGGATCTTGTAAATCGGCATCCAGCACAACGATCGCCTGTCCACGTACAAAATTCAGCCCAGCAGTCACGGCAACTTGATGCCCAAAGTTGCGTGTAAAGCTGAGGTAGCAAATGCGGTGATCGCGCTCGTGCAGTTCACGCATCAATGCTAGGGAGCGATCGTGGCTCCCATCATCCACTAAAACGACTTCAACTGAGCCGTCCATACAATCCATCACTGCACTCAGGCGACGATAGAGTTCTGGAAGCGTGGCTTCCTCGTTAAACACGGGCACGATGAAGGAGTAGGTTGGCTGCATGGGTTATTTGTCCTGCGGATCAAAGCACTCTGACGGTGTAGGCGGACGGATGCTGTCGCGTTGGGATCGCTGACGACGATACCAGGTCGAGCCTGCAATCAGAATACCAGTCAGTGTCAGTGCCCCTACCAATGGCAGCAAATCGCCTGTCTGAAGCGCTCTCAAACCAGAGCTACCCAGCAAAACATACGGCAGAATACCGGGAGTCGTGCCTAAGAGTGTGCCGAGAATATAGTCCCGGTAGCTTACCGAGGTTAGCCCTGCCGCAAAATTGAGCAACCCATAGGGCATAAATGGTACAAGCCGAATGGCAATCATATAGGGTAAACCGCCGCGACGCACTTCAGCATCCAGTGTTTGCCACCGTCCAGAGAGCTTACGGGCGATCGCCTCACGTCCAATCGTCCGGGTGAAAGCAAAAGTGACAATTGCGGCTATCATTGCCCCTGCACTCGTCCACAGCGTTCCTAACCAGGGACCGAAGAGTGCGCCTCCCAGTAGGTTCAGCGGAGTCGATGGCATGACTAGAATGGTGGCGATCGTGTACAGCAGGATATAAAGAACGGGTGCCCACACGCCCGTCGATCGTAACCATCCCTGTAGCTGTGCCGACTCGATCGTTCCCAGTCGAGACGTTACTACAGCCGTTACTGCTACACAGACGATGGTCACCAGAAAAAGGCTGAGCTTGACGTACCGCACAAAGTGAGCCTTGAGATCATGGACTTCTACCGCTCTAACTGATTCGGAATCCCTTCACAGCCGCCAGGAATCGAACTACGTGTTTTGCTGCCGCCCCAGGCACAGCAATATTCCCGCTGTTCCTCAGACAGATTCACTGCACCCGTTAAATCAGCATTTTCCACAACAGCCCCAGTATAGGCACCCGTGCGGTAATCAGGGTGTTCTGTTTTGCTGCGAGGACTGGCAGTTCTAGCCTTGCCGTAAAACAAGCGAGTGCCGTTCAAGTCCGAGCCGCGCAAGCTTGCCTGACAAAGAATTGTGCCAGAAAGATTAGTCCTGACGAGATCACAATTGCTTAAATTGGCACGAATCAGGTTGATTTCACTCAGGTCAGTCCAACGGAGATCGGAATTAGACAGATCGGCTCCAGCCAGCATGACACCCAGGTCAATGACGCGCACGCCGTAAACGCGGTCTTCTTCATACCCACCAGTGCCATCCAGAATGGCTCGTCCCAGCCGTTGATCGCGCTTGAGCGGACTGAGCAGACGGGCACGGCTGAGAAAGCGAATGATTTTGGCTTTGCCGCCGCCATCAACGCTGCTCAGAATTGCCGCCGTGCGCCCTTCTGCGATCGCCCGTTCCTGGGGCCAATCTTCCAGTAAGCCATCATCATCCAGCACCAAGTCAGAAATACCCTGGAAAAAGCTGTCGATCGTCTGCTGCTGGGTGATCAGGTTCTGCTGAGTCGTCAAATCCTTTTCAATTACATACTGCCGCCATGCAATGTAGACCGCCAGCAGCGCAATCAAAATCTGTCCGACTGCGCCAAAAACTTCACCCAGAGCACCGATCGCATCCCAGTTTGCCTGAGCAAATAAACCGCTGAACCAGCGATCGACTCCAATCAGCTTCAGCAAGGCAACGACAGCAACAAAACCACCCACAAAGGCGATCGGTACCGCTGCCTCCTGACTAGAGACCAGCTCTCTTAAAAAGGGGCGCAGAAAGGGCACCCAAAGAATACTCACAGAGGCGGCAAGTGCGATCGCGGCACCAAACAGCCCCAGCCAGCTCAGGTTTAGTACAAAACCTGCCACCATGATGGCTGTCGCTCCCAGCACGATCGTCGTCGCAGACAAACCACGGGGCGCATCAAACTGATTAAGTTGGGCGATCGGTCCAGGTGTTGTAGACGACAGTGGTGTCTGACCCAGTGGAGCAGCCGCCTGAGACGAAGCGCTACCGCTCGCCCCATGACCGTTGCTGCTGGTTAACCCATCTTCTACAGAATGAGTAGTACTACTTGCTGCCGATGAAGAACTCGAACCTGAGGCATTGGGATTCATCGTCACGCGTCTCAACGTCAGGCAAATTGCCAGTGAACTACTCTCTATTGAATCACTTCAATTCTATCTGCCGCCGCCAACCTCACAACTTTCTCTCCACAGGCTTAGAGCACAAACAGTTCTTCACCCGTAGTGCCATTGATTTGTGTAAAGACTGCGGGGTTGTTGAGCGGATCAGGGATGATCAGCACACTAGTAGTCGTTTCGGCTGTAAAGAAGAGACGACTGCCAACGGCTGTGAAATTGTGAGGCGTAACGCCAGTAAAGCTCGCGCTCACAGAAACCGTACCAGCGTTAGTACCGTCACTCTTCCAGATGCGAGTGCTGCCATCGTTCGCTGTGAAGAATAGACTACCATTCACATTGGTCAGCGAAGCAACTGCATCATTGCCACTGACGTTAATTGCCTTGACCAGGCTGGCGTTGGTACCGTCGCTCTGCCAAAGCTGGAGATCGGGTGTGCTGCTAGTGCCTGCATCTGCCACAAAGAACAGCTTTGATCCTACAACCGTGAGGCTCGTAGGCGCTTGCCCGACTGATGGGAGTGTGCCCACTGAGGAAACAACCCCAGCCGCTGTGCTCTGCCATAGCTTGTAGACATTCGACTCATCTTTTGCAAAGAAGTACAGCGTACCGTTGAGATTCACCAGACTGCTGGGGTTTGCGTCACCCACTCCTGAATTGATATTAGAAATGCGAGTGGTGCCAGCCGTAGTGCCATCGCTGCGCCATAGTTCCATGCCATTGCTACTATCAGTGGCGGTAAAGAAGAGGGTATTACCGATCGCCACCAGATTGGTAATGCCAGCACCTGATCCAATGTCCTGTAGCAATGTGGTCTGCGTGCCTTCGCTGTTGATCCGCCAAAGCTGATTGCCGTTGCTTGCGGTGAAGTAGAGTGTGTTGCCCGCTGCGACCAGCAGCCCAGGTTGACTATAGCCCACTGTCGTCTCGACTTTGACGGTGTTAGCGGTTGTGCCATCGGTCTTCCACAATACCAGTCCGCTACCGTCATCCGCCTCGAAGTAGAGCGTGCCGTTAAAGTTCACCAAGTTGCGAGGATTGGAGCTGCCGGAACCCGATCGAATGTCCCTGACGATCGACGGGCTTGTTGCGCCCGTCAGATCAGCCTTCCACAGTTCCGTACCTCTAAAGCTATTGTTGGCAGTAAAGTACAGCGTGTTGCCGATGACTGTTAGATTGCTGGGGTTTGAGGAACCACTGGTGTCGGGGGTTGCATTGAGGTCAGCAACCTGGCTGGTGCCTGTATCGGTGCCATCGCTCCGCCATAGCTCGACCCCACTCACCCCATCATTCGCTGAGAAGAAAAGTGTACTGCCAACCGCCGTCAGGTTGTTGGGTGTGGCACTGTTAGTACCCGTAGCAGTCGCGTTTTGAGTGGGGTTGATGTCTTTAACCAGCGCTGGTCCGTTGGTGACATTGACGCTGATGGTCGCGTTTGTCGTTTGAGCGCCGCCTGTGCCTGTAAAGCCTTGGTCGTTGACCGCGATCGTAATCTGGTCAGATCCCGTGAAACCAGCATTCACAGGACGATAGGTGAGGTTAGCTAACGCGGCATTAATATCAACAATGCTGCCAGTAAAAGCGACCGTTTGCATGCCGTTACCGCTTACAGCCAGGTTGGTAGTTGTGTTCAGCGTCAGGTTGCCACTATTGGCTGCCAGCGTCACAGCAACCGCATTGGCACCCGCATCTGGATCGCCAATGCTGAGACCAGAAATGACCAGATCGGTGTTACGGAAGACGACCTGACTTCCCGGAGCGGTAATCACAGGTGACTGATTCGCACCACCGATCGTCAGCGAAACGGTTGCTGGACTGAGCGAATTGGAGATACCATCGTTCGCAAAATAGGTGAAGTTATCGGTGCCCGTGTAACCAGCAGTAGGGGTGTAGACAAAGGAACCATCGCTATTCAGGGCAACTGTACCGTGACTAGGCGCACTGCCACTGACCGCCCTGAGTGCGTCACCTTCAGGGTCAGTGTCGTTTTGCAACACTCCGTTTGGCACTGTGACAGTGAGGGTTCCGTTCGCATTGACGGTATAGCCTGTGTCATCGACTGGCGTTGGTGGTGAGCTAGTGTCCTTGATCGTGACTGTGACAGTCGCGTTAGCGCTAAGGCTACCATCGCTTGCCCTGTAGACAAACGTGTCTGTGGTGTTGGTCACCCCAGCGTTCGGTGTGTAAGTGAATGCCCCGTCGCTGTTGATAGTGAGGCTACCTTGTAAGGGGTTTGTGACGACGCTAGCAGTGAGAGGTTCAATGTCTGTATCATTTTTCAGCACTCCATTCGCCGCATTGATGATGAGGGTGTTGTTTTTGTTAACGCTGTAGGTGTCGGCATTGGCGATCGGAGCCGCGTTGGTGGCGATCGATAGCGATACCGTACCCAGGCTGGTTGAGTCTTGGATGCCATCGTTGGCGCTGTAAGTGAACGTATCAACACCGAGGTAACCCTGATCTGGGGTATAGACAAAGGAGCCGTCTGCCCGTAGCAGCAAGTTGCCATGACTGGGTTGACTCACTAGCTGTGCTTTCAGCGTTTGACCCACATCACTATCGGTATCATTTGCCAGTATGCCCTGTGCATTAACGGTCAGGGGGCTGTTAGTGACGACTGCATAGCTATCGTTACTGACAACTGGGCGAGCATTGCTGGCGATCGTAAGCGTGACTGTAGCAGGGCTGGAGTTGAGAACACCGTCATTCACCTGGTAGACAAACGTATCAGTGCCACTGGCGACTCCTGCATTAGGCGTATAGGTAAAGGTACCATCGCCGCTGAGAACAACTGTTCCTTGGCTGGCAGGGGTCACAAGCTGGGCAGTGAGTGTGGCTCCATTGGTATTGCTATCGTTGTTGAGAATGCTGGATGTTTGCCCGACGCTGAGTGTCGTCCCTGCAACGACTTGATAAGCATCATTCTGGGCGATCGGAGCCGTTGCGCTGGTGACATTAAGCGTGACGGTTGCAGAAGCGGTTAATGCCCCATCGCCTGCCTGATAAACAAAGGTATCGATACCGCTGGTAAACGAGGCGTTGGGTCTGTAAGTGAAGGAGCCGTTGCTGTTGAGCGTGAGACTACCATTCGTAGTATCGCTCACAAGGCTAACCGTCAGTGGCTGAGCGTCCGTGTCATTGGCAAGTATGCCAGAGAGTTCGTTGACCGTTAAAGTGTTACCAGCAGAGGCAGTATACGTATCGTTTTGGGCGATCGGAGCGGCATTGGCACCAATACTCAAAGTGACTGTTGCTGGAGCAGAGTTCACAAAGCCATCGTTGACCTGATACACAAACGTATCGGTGCCGATCGTGACACCTGCGTTGGGTGCATAGGTAAACGTACCGTTACTGTTGAAGGTAAGACTACCGTTGCTAGAAGTCACCAGGTTGGCAGTTAAAGTATCGCCTTCTGTATCACTATCATTTCTCAACACACCAGAGAGTTGATCGATCGTGAGAGGCACACCAGCAGCAACGGTATACGTATCCGCATTAGCAGTTGGAGCCGTGTTACCCAACACAGTAAGCGTCACAGTAGCGGAATTTGAATCCGCATTACCATCGTTCGCCTTGTAGACAAACGTGTCTGTGCCACTGAAGTTGGTTGTTGGCGTATAGACAAAAGCACCATTGCTATTCAAAGCGAGACTACCGTTACTGGGCGCAGTGACTAAAAGAGCTGTCAGCGTTGAACTATCAGCATCAGTATCATTCCGCAGCACTCCATTTGCCGCTGAGACTGTTAAGGGCGTACTAGTGACAGCTCTAAAGGACTCCCCAACTGCGACAGGTGCTTGATTCACGGGCACAGGGGCAGTGACGCTCAAGCTCACCGTTGCCGTGTTGGAGTTGGCACCCAGCGCATCTTGCGTGACGTAAGTGAAGTTGTCAAGACCCGTGAAGTTGGCGGTCGGGATGTAGGTGAAGCTGCCGTTGCTGTTGAGCGTCAGACTGCCCTGTGTGACATCGGCAACCAGTTGCGCGGTGAAGGGCAGGTTGTTGTCGGGGTCACTGTCGTTGCTCAGGACATTCCCGGTGGTGAATGTCGTGTTCTGGCTCAAGGTGAAGGCATCCGGGGTCGCCACGGGTGCTTGATTCACGGGCACAGGGGCAGTGACGCTCAAACTCACTGTCGCCGTGTTGGAGGTGGCACCCAGCGCATCTTGCGTGACGTAAGTGAAGTTGTCAAGACCCGTGAAGTT
>NZ_JCACKI010000017.1:0-48512 GCF_059505325.1 Tildeniella sp. | reverse complement strand
GAAGGCATCCGGGGTCGCCACGGGTGCTTGATTCACGGGCACAGGGGCAGTGACGAAAATATTGACCGTAGCGGGATTAGAGTTGCCGATGCCGTCGCTTGCTTGGTAGGTAAAGCGATCGGTGCCGACATAGTTACTGTTTGGCGTATAGGTGAAGGTACCATTTCCGTTGAAGATGATGGCACCACTCGTGGGTGTGGTTAATAGATTGGCGGTCAGTGCGTTGTTTTCAGGATCGGTGTCGTTGGCGAGAACTCCCTGTCCAGCGACAGTGAGAGCAACATTGCGGGTAGTGGTATAGCTATCAGAGTTGGCAGTGGGAGGGCTGTTGAGTGCGCCACCCACGTTAACAAACAGGGTTTTAGTGTCCGATAAAGCTGTGCCGATGCCCGTGTTGCCTTCATCGTTGACGCTAATGCTGATGGTGTCGAAGCCAGTAAAACCGGGATAGCTGCGATAGATGAGACTACCGATCGCCGTATTGATTGCAGCCAGCGTTCCTTGGAATGTGATGCGGTTATTTTGATTACCTGTGCCTTGAGTAAAGGTAAGTCCTGTGTTAGATGGCAGCGAAAGAACCCCATTAGCAGCGGCGATCGTTACGGTCTCTGTACCGCCTGCGGCATCTGGGTCGCTAATACTAACACCGACGATCGCCAAATTAGTGTTGGCGACAGTCGAAGGTGCCAGCGGTACTGTGATCACAGGAGCCTGGTTGATGCCCAGCACATTGATTGCGATCGTCTTGCTGTCGCTTAACGGAATGCCAAAGCCAACATTGCCGTTATCGTTCACGTTGATGCTAATGGCATCAGCACCGTTAAAATTGGCGTTGCCCTTATAGACGAGAGTACTGAGAGCGCTGTTGATGGCTGCCAAGGTACCGCTGAAAATCAGACTGCCGCTCGGACTGCCGTTTCCGCTTGTGAAGGATAGTCCGGCTGTCGTACCCAGTGAAAGCTTACCGTTTGTGGCTGATAGACTCACCGCGATCGCACCACTGCCAGCATCCACATCCGTAATGCTAATACCCGTTACCTGTAAAAGCGTGTTCTCGTTCACAACCTGAGCCGCTGGTACCGTTAGCACTGGAGCATCATTTACGGGCGTTACCGTCACCACCAAACTCTTTGTGTCTGACAAAGCAACACCGTTGCCCGTGTTGCCGTTGTCATTCACGCTAATAGAAACTAAGTCAGAGCCATTGAAATCCTTATTGCTCTGATAAGACAAGCTGCTCAGTGCCGTATTGATCAGCGCTAAAGTACCTGCAATGGTGAGGTTCCGGTCTTTGAAGCCTGTGCCCGTTACAAACGTTAGCCCAGCAGTCGTACCGAGAGAGAGAACACCATTTACGGCTGAGAGGTTGACCGTCACATTGCCGCCGCCAGCATCCAGATCGCTAATACTAATACCAGTGAGGGAGAGGCTTGTATCTTCGTTAACTGATTGCGAGGTCGGCACAGTGATGGCAGGCGGCTTGTTGACAGAATTTACCGTCACCGCGATCGTTTTGCTGTCCGTCAGCGCTCCACCTTTGCCCGTATTGCCATTGTCATTGACCGTAATACTGATGGTTTCAGTACCCTGGAACGAAACATTACTACGGTAAATCAGGCTGGTCAGTGCATTGTTAATCGCGCTCAACGTACCGCTGGCAGTAATTGAGTTGGCTGCACTACCATTTCCTTGTGCAAAAGTTAAGCCTGCGGTTAAGCCTAGAGATACCAACCCGTTTGCGGCTGAAATGGTGATGGTTTCGCTACCAGTCCCACCATCAAGGTCAGCAAGGCTCACGCCTGTAATGAGCGAGTTAGCGTTTTGATCAACTGTCTGACTACCTGGAACGGTCAAAACTGGCGCATCGTTCACCGGGTTCACTGTGATGCCGAACGTGTTGCCAGCGATCGCTCCACCTGCTCCATCGGACACTGCAAAGCTGAAGCTATCAGACAGCGTTTCGCCACCGTCATGCTGATAACGGAGCAGGTTACTGGTGATATCTGCTTGCGTAAAGGTTGCACCAACACCGATCGCCGCTCCATTCAAAGAAAGGGCACCATAAGCAGGCAGACTTCCCACCGTATATGTCAACTGTGCGATCGGGTTATCATTGTCAGCCACCTGGAGCAAACTGCTGCCGATTGTTGCAGCAGCACCTTCATCAAGCGTCAGTCCAGCATTCGTCACCAGCACTGGTAAATTATTAATGAGCAGGTTAAGCGCATACGCACTGCTACCACCATTAGCGGTATAGACCCGAACGTAGTAAACGCCAGCATTCAGTGTGCTGTTAATCGTTTCCGGGCTAATACTGCTCAGCGTCGAGCTTTGCAAAAGCTGGTTACTGCTGTTAATTAACTGCACGTCTAAATTATTAGTAAAGCCTGTGAGCGTCAGGCTAACAGCACTGGAAGTGCTCAAATTGAGCTGATAGTAGTCGCTCTCCAAACTACTGACAGCATCACGATACGTCCCGCTGCCTGTCAAATTGTCACCAACATTGAATGCATTAGACAATGCGTTTCCAGCCACGCTAATGGGAGCGGGTTCAACAGTGCGAACAAAGGGAGAGAGCGATCGCCAGTTAGGATCACCAACAGCTTGAAGGTAAACATCTGTACTGAAGGTAGTGCCATTCATCAGCCAGATCACATTCTGCCCGGTGCTGTAATTGCGCCATAGTAAATCGGTCTTACCATCGCTATTAAAATCACCCGTCCCACTAATACGCCAACTAAGATCGCCAATGGGACGCAGATAAACGTCTGAACTAAAGGTGGTGCCATTCATCAGCCAGACTACATTTTGCCCGGTGCTGTAATTGCGCCACAGAATGTCGGTCTTGCCATCACGATTAAAATCACCGACTCCGTTAATTTGCCAACTCGGATCGCCAATCGGGCGCAGATAAACATCTGAACTAAAGGTGGTGCCATTCATCAGCCAGATGACATTCTGCCCGGTGCTATAATTGCGCCACAGAATGTCGGTTTTGCCATCACGATTAAAATCACCGACTCCGTTAATTTGCCAACTCGGATCGCCAATCGGGCGCAGATAAACATCTGAACTAAAGGTGGTGCCATTCATCAGCCAGATGACATTCTGCCCGGTGCTGTAATTGCGCCACAGAATATCTGATTGACCATCCTGATTGAAGTCACCTCCGCCTTGTATCGCCCAATTCAAATCAGTGATAAGCCTTAGAGAAGCATATGCTTCAACTGATGCATCCGTTACCTGCCAGACGACATTTTCACCAGTAGCATAATTACGCCAAAGGATATCCGATCGGAGGTCACTTTGAGCAGACACATTCAAGCTGTAGTTGGCACTGGTGGCAAAAGCACCTGTAGCGACACGAATGTAGTAGGTTCCAACATCTAACGTGGTATTGATGGACTCAGCTAGATTGCCCGCATTGTTAGATGATTGTAAGACTCCGTTAACGCTAAGTACGCTACCTGTGCTAGATAGCAAAGCAACGTCAGCGTCAGTATTTAAGCCTGTTAAGGACAGGTTAAAACTACTACGATGACTGAGAGTGAAGCGGTAGTAGTCATTCGCAGTTGGAGTCACAATGTCTGGGAAGGTCTGAACATTGGACGAAAGGTTCAGCGCTGTCGCTGTTCCCAAAGAGTTCCCGGCGATATCAGGCATAGCTACTACTCAAGCAATGGCATAGCTATGTTGCCCGGATATGTTTTAGGGCTAACGACTTTGATGCTGATTCACAAAAGTTGTCTCTTTAGACAAGCCTTTAGAGTGAAAATACCGATTAACTTTTGTCGTTTTTTCTCCGCCCTGCGGTTTTTACGGAGTTAACTATGCTGACGATCGCTACCCTTCGACGATCGCTTCTAAATACTGTGGCTCTAATAGAAATGTGCCACTAGCAAAGCGAACGCCCCAATAGTTACCCGGTCGCTGGTTTACCACAACGCCTTCTAATCCCACAGCAAGCACGTTCGGCGGACGCAACGTGGGCATTGGATCAGCAGTTTTAATAAAAGCAGGAAGAGCCACAATACGGACACGATCGCCCACTGAGATTACTTTTGACATGATGTTATTCTCTCGGCATAGAATGTCAAATAAAAGCGTGTAACAAAAAAGCTTCAATGCCAATCGAAACAGAGTTAGTGCTTCTAGTTCCCAAGACTCTAATCAGTTACGTACCTTCTCAGCCTAGCAAACTTAAGGCAACTTCCGTCAAGTGGATTATTTAGAGTAGCTGCACTAAACACATAAAAGCCTTTGCCTCGTGACACCTTGCTGCTGTTGGGTTGCTATTGCCGAGATCATGCTTCTGCTCAAACGCTTCACTGCTTCCAGCCGACTCTACATTCTTCACGCGTTGACCTAATCTCAACCCCTGTTTAGCGTCGCTTCACTAAAATAGTAAGACTGCAAAATTGGCTGATTGGCAGTAATTGGCAGTAACTGACACAGTCATCTGCAACCTGCATAGCCTCAAGTGAATAAAATGCCTACCCATGTCTTAACTAATTAGATTGAACTATTTGAATGTGCATAAGCAGTACTTGGGTTAACTGCTTTTGATGTTATTAACTACTTACCATCATTGCAAGTTCAATCTTCATAATGACCTTCTACTCTTGTTGAAAACAACGATCGAGAGGCTTCTTAAACACACTTAAAATTGCTAGCACCGCTTTACTTCACGACTTGAAAACTCAGATCAGCTTTTCAAGAAAGCATATAAAGATTTCTTGAAAGCGTAAGGTAAACGGCATGGATAGATAAAGACTAAGTGAAGGATCGTCATTTATGCATTGACGGTTGTAAGTTAGGGAAGCATAAATGGAATGTTGTTACGAACAAAGATGTCTAGTGGATTTGTCTATTTACTAATGTTCACTCTTTTTTCTTCCTTGAGCTGAGTTAGCTCAAGCACAGATGTCCTTGTCGAGACGGCTCTCCGCCTCGACAAGAAAGGCAGTATTTAGTGCTGGTACTCAGTCCACCGCCACGTTTGCAGTCTCATTAAAACCCTGAAGGGTCTGGGTGAAGTCCTCTGTGTAAGTTCAGCTATACAAATTCATCCTTATCATGATGCTCTTCAATCCTTCTAAGCGACTACGACCAGCTAAAGCATCGGTCACTGAGCCAAAAATAGAGAGAGCAGGCGCGATCGGGAAGGCTTTAGAACCGTTGTTGCATGACTCGCCCATGCCAATTACGTCCAAAAGGATAGAAGCTTCGTATGCACTCTCTCCGATGCAACAGGGCATGTTGTTCCATAGCCTGCATGAGCAACAGTCTGGAATCGATATCGAACAAATGGTTTGTACGCTGCGTGAAAACCTTGAAATTGCACCGTTCATCCAAGCCTGGGAGCAAGTTATACAACGGCATCCAATTTTAAGAACCAGCTTTAGATGGAATGATCTAGATGAACCATCGCAGCAAGTGCATCAAGACGTACAACTGCCACTGACACAATACGACTGGCGAGAATTATCTGATATAGAGCAACTGGAACGCCATCAGACATACTTGCAAGGCGATCGCCAGCGTGGTTTTGATCTGACTCATGCGCCTCTCATCCGGCTTGCTTTATTCAGGTTAGCTGACGCTGAGTATCGGCTGGTCTGGACATTCCACCACATTTTGCTAGATGGACGCTCGTTTACGTGGCTACTCAAAGAAGTCTTCGCACTTTACGAAGCGGTTTGTCAGGCTCAAACGCTTTCACTGCCAACCCCTCGTCCGTATCGAGACTATATTGAGTGGCTACAGCAGCAGGATCTCGCGAAGGCGAAAGACTTCTGGCAGCACCTCCTCAAGGGCTTTTCCACACCCACGCCTTTACTTCCAATTCAAGCTTCTAGCCACTTGCTTGACCGGGCAGACTATGGAGAAGAGCAGATTTGCCTCTCGTCAGCCTTAACAACGGCGCTACAAGCTCTCGCTAAAGAGCACGACATCACACCAAACACGATCGTTCAAGGTGCCTGGGCACTGCTTTTAAGTCGCTATAGCGGCGAGGAAGATGTGCTTTTTGGGGCAACTAGAGCCTGTCGGCATTCGGCTCTGGGCGGAACAGAAGCGATGATTGGACTGTTGATCAACACGCTACCAGTGAGAGTCCAGGTTCCTGCTGAAGCGTCCTTGCTGCCCTGGCTGAAAGCGCTACGATCGCAGCACGTAGCCGTTCGTGACTATGAACACACACCGCTGGTTAAGGTACAGACATGGAGTGATGTGCCTCCTGGTGTAGCTCTGTTTGAGAGCATTGTCGTGTTTGAAAACTATGCGCTGAACACGACGCTTCAACAGCAGGGAGGCAACTGGCAAAACCGCCACGTTCAACTCCATGAACAACCCGGGTTACCGCTGGTATTGATTGGCTGTCTGGATGCAGAACTATTATTGAAAATTTCCTACGATCGCTCTCGGTTTGACCGGGCAGCGATCGTCCGACTACTGGGACATCTGCAAACATTGCTGGCAGGGATGGTTGCTCATCCAGAGCAAACGCTGGCAGATCTAACGCTGGTGACTGAAGCTGAACAACATCAACTGCTGGTGGCATGGAACGACACAGCGGTTCCCTACGCGCAAGATGTCTGTTTACATCAACTGTTTGAAGCTCAGGTCGTGTGCAATCCTGACGCGATCGCCGTTGTTTATGAAAACCAACAGCTAACGTATGGCGACGTTAACCGTCAGGCGAATCAACTCGCTCATCACCTTCAATCTTTAGGAGTTGGTGCTGGTACCTTTGTTGGAGTCTACTTGAACCGTGGCTTAGAGATGATTCCAGCTCTGTTGGGAATTCTGAAAGCTGGAGGTGCTTATGTGCCTTTGGAACCAAGCTTTCCTGAAGCGCGGGTGCAGTGGATTCTGGACTCACTCAATATTCACTGGGTTGTCACACAGGCGTGTCACCAACCAACGTTTGAAGGGCTACAGCCGCAACTTCCTCAGTTAGAGCATTTGATTTGTTTGGATCGAGCCGCGATCGAAACACCGACTGCCTGCGCCTCGAAGCCGCTGTCTTCAAAAGGACTGCACGTTTGGCAAGCATCCCACCTGTACAAGCAGCCACAACAGAATTTGCCCAGGCAAAACAGTCCTGATGACACTGCCTACGTGATTTTCACCTCAGGTTCGACTGGAACACCGAAAGGGGTCGTTGTTCGGCATCAGCCTGTCATCAATTTGATCGAGTGGGTCAACCGCACCTTTGCTGTGAACGCCTCCGATCGCGTATTGTTCATAACTTCTCTCTGCTTTGACCTATCGGTCTACGACATCTTTGGGCTTTTGGCAGCGGGTGGTTCTATCCGAGTCGTATCGAACGAAACGGTTCGTGATCCATCTGCTCTGCTACAGATTCTTTGTCACGAGCCAATTACCTTCTGGGATTCTGCCCCACCAGCACTACAACAGCTAGTACCGTTTTTTGCCAGCATTCCGGCAACTGATCGACCTAACCCGTTGCGACTTGTTTTTATGAGCGGTGATTGGATTCCGGTCACATTGCCCAACGCAGTGAAAGCAACGTTTCCAGGAGTCAAGGTAATTTCGCTTGGAGGTGCCACAGAAGCGACTGTCTGGTCGAACGTCTACCCCATTGACCAGATCGAGCCTCACTGGACAAGCATTCCCTATGGCAAGCCGATTCAGAATGCCCAGTACTACATTTTGGATGCTCGCTTGCAACCCTGTCCGATCGGGGTGACTGGAGAGCTTTACATTGGTGGTGATTGTCTGGCATCTGGATACACCGATCCAGTCAAAACAGCAGAACGCTTTATTCCTCATCCGTTTCATCAGTCACCACAGGCGCGGCTGTATCGCACGGGTGATTTAGCGCGCTTTTTCCCGGATGGCAATATCGAGTTCCTGGGTCGTATAGACCATCAGGTGAAGATTCGGGGCTTTCGCATTGAGTTAGGCGAGATCGAAGCCGTACTGGCGCAACATCCTGACATTCAGGTTTCTGTGGTCATGGCACGGGAAGACCAGCCCGGTGAAAAGCGTCTGGTTGCTTACATTGTTCCTCGTCAGCAGCCTGCTCCGACGATCGGTGAGTTGCGACGCTGCTTAAAAGAAAAACTGCCAGAGTACATGGTGCCTTCAGCTTTCGTCATGCTGAAAGAGCTACCCGTTACCGCCAATGGCAAACTCGATCGTCAGGCGTTACCGACTCCTGAGTTGGCATTTACGGACGATCGCCAAACCCTGTTGGTATCGGCGACTACTGGTGCAACGGATGCCGTAGCAAGTACATTCGTTGCACCGAGAGATGAATTAGAACGTCAGTTGACCGAAATCTGGCAGGACGTTTTGAGAATCAAGCCGATCGGCGTTTACGATAACTTTTTTGAGTTAGGGGGACATTCGCTTTCAGCCGTGCGGGTTTGGGCGCAAGTTGAAGAGCGGTGTAGCAAGGGTCTCCCATTGTCTACTCTTTTTCAAGCACCAACAATCAGTGAACTCGCAAAGGCTTTACGGCAACTGGAACCAACACCTATCTGTCCGTCGCTAGTGGTCATACAGTCGGGTAACCAAGCGAGTCATAAGCCGCCGCTCTTCTGTATTCATGTACTTGGTAGAGGACTAGAGTTCTACTTACCATTAGTGCGGCACCTCGATTCAGAACGACCCGTCTATGGTCTGGCAGCTCAAATTGCTGGAGAAGCGATCGCGCTCGATCGCGTTGAAGATCTAGCGGCGCACTATATTCAGCAGATGCGAACACTACAGCCGCAAGGACCCTACTTATTAGTAGGCATATCGTTCGGCGGTTTGGTTGCGTATGAGATGGCACAGCAACTCAAAGGGCAAGGACAAGAAACTGCTTTGTTGGGGTTGATTGATACCTATCCCCCGATCGCCGCTCAGTCTTCTCTAGCTCGTGATACAGCAACCAAACACTGGCATAAGATGAGGCAATCTGGTTTCGCTTACCTGTTACCCACGCTCAAAGAACAACTTCGCTGGCGAACGCATGACCTCACACAAGCGCTGTGGGATTTCTATTATCATGTCCGAATTAAGATCTCTCAACGTGCGGGACTGCCCTTACCAGACGAGATTATGGACTTTAACTATGAGCAAGAAAACCAGGAGTTAACCGCTCGCTACTGCATTCGTAGCTATGCTGGTCACGTTACCTTGTTCAAAGCAACTGAAATTGCTAGTGCCTATCACGCTCTTCCTGACAACAAATTGAGTTGGCAGAGTTTGGCAGAGAACGGCTTAGAAGTTTTTCTGATTCCTGGCAATCATCTGGGCATGTTGAAAGAACCTCACGTGCAACTACTGGGTGAGAAACTAGAAAACTGCATTGCCGATACAAGGGCACAGCAAATTTAGAATGACCTGTATTGACAAAGCTTCACTGTTTAGCAACAGCAAAGACGATTACAGAGCGTCCAAACTCACCCTACCGATAGCTCTTAAATCCAAGGCTCGTCGTCATCAATGTCAGTTGCTTCCAAGTTAAGTTTTTGTTGATGATTTGGGCTGTTTTTTGAATGTGGAGAAGCGATCGTTGGTAATGGGGTGTCGATCGATGTCCCGATCCAAGGTTCATCGCCAATCCAGGGAGCATCATCATCGTTGAAGTCACTAATCTCCGAGCGAGTGGTTTCAAAACCCGTTTGTTCGTTTACTTGAGTTGAAGGGATGATTGGTGTGGATGACACGGCTTGCTCAGTATCGTCTGTCGTCGGTTCGAGGATTTCTTTTGCCTGGACGGTCAATGTTTGGATGCCATCTTCGACTTGCTCACCCAGGCTTTGGATGCCGTCTTCAAACTGTTCGCTGAAGGTTTGAGTGCGTTCTTTCATCCGTTCGGCAAGCACCTGGCTATTCTCTTTCGCTTGTTCAACGATCGTCTGCGCGTCTTCCTGGAGCTGCTCGTTGATGTTTTGAATCGTTTCTTGCGCCTGTTGAGAGAGCGATCGCGCTCGTTCCTTTAACTGTCCAGTCAGGGTTTGAAACCGCCCCTTTGCCTGTTCGGTAGCGGCTTGTGCTTGTTTTGAGAGCGATCGCAATTCTTCGGTCGCTTGACCATAGTCTTCTTTTAGCACCGACGTGGCTTTCGCCAACGTTTGCTTGATGCCGCTTTGATCGACTGCCAGCGTTTGAGCTGAGGCTTCGGTCACAAGCACCCGTTTTCGCCCCATACTCAGCACTTGTGATGGTGGTAGCTGGTAGAGATCACTGGCAATGCCAGCCCAGCCACTTGATGCCAGCAAGTAGTGAGTAATAGTGCCTGTTTTCAGGTTAAAAAGGTAATCGGTGATTTTGCCGATTTTGTTGCCAGTTTCACTCCACACCTCGCAGTGCAGCAACGTTTCAAGCTGACGTACTTTTGTGGCATCCGTTTCTTCGGGTTGATCGCGAGTCAAGATGCCATTGGCACCCAATGTGCTGATTTGAGCCAGTTTGAAGGCTGTTTTTTTAGCTCCGAAGGTGCCTGCTTTGCAGACAAAGCCCAACACACGATGGGCAGAGGGATACATCCACATGACTTCTACTCGCCCCAGTGCTTCCATGGTGGTGCGATCGAGTATTAGCTGGTTGAGCAAGTCGCTCTGTCGGATTACGTCAGGTAATGGTGTCATTGCGTTCGTCACACTCCTGTTGCAAGTGTTCGTCACACTCCTGGTTGCAGAGTTTGTACATCCAGAGTTCAGTGTCTATCTCTTGATTTTATGCTGCTTGCAGTCGAGTTGCCGATGAAATGGCATTGATGCAGAGCGCGTAGCGGTGTGATGGCGACTGAGTTTACCAATTGTCGGTTGGCGATCGAACCGTCAACTGTTGCCGAAGCAGCCTGAGCAGGTATCACCTGGAACGATCGTAGAGAACGCTACAAGGATCTTGGCTTTCACTGACAAGATCGGTACAATAGTGCAAAATCTACGGTTAACCTATCGGAAAACCATTGTATGCAAGATTTGCTTGACGTGAGGTGAAGACATGCTTGTCTATCGGTGTCGAAACACATGATCCCTGTAGCCAGAGTCGCTTCTTTTTGAGTGCTGTAGGCTACACGCAAATTGAGCTGAGAGATGTTAACAAGAGATGATCTTGGGGTTAGTCCTCTGGCTCCAGTGATTTCTAAAGACTCGTTTGGTTTCTTTAGCTAATGACGTTTTGAGACGGTAGAGGGCTTGGGTGCCTTTCCGGTCAAATTCTACGATGCCAATCTATATCGGTGTGAGGAATATCCATGCTTGAGGCGATCGCACGTGCGTTCATTTGTCCATTGACAGTTGCCTGGTTGTTGTTGGTGCTTGGCGATTTTTTTTCTACCTTTTGCTACCACGTTCCCGAACATGTTTTTGGTAGCCTTCATCTTAAGACGCACCATTCTGCAAAGAAAACGTTTCACCACTACGCCATTTTGACGTTCAACGTGCAGGTTTTGCTTGACGGTCTTTTGGGTGCATTACCGTATCTGCTGGTGGCGGTGGCGCTGTGGTCGTTCTCACCGATCGGCGTTATCAGTGGGCTACTCTTCGGACAATTTCACGTTTGGTGGCGGCATGTTAGCGCGTTGGGCTGGCAAACACCAAAACCGATCGCGCTGTTGTGTCAGGTTTGCTTCATCACGATTCCTGAACAGCACTGGCTGCATCACCAGAAGACAAGCGTGGGTTTCGGGGATATTTTTACTTTTTTTGAACAGCCTGCCAGAGCATGGATGCGCCTACTGCGGTTGCTGAGACTTTATTTGAAGTATGTGCCTGTTTAATGAACACGGGCTTGGTTTGGAGGGGCGATCGTGCCCCCTAACCCTACATTCACGCGATGTGCGACTTTCCTAAAATACCTGCCAAAACTGCCCTCACCCTAGCCCTCTCCCGATGGGAGAGGGAACCGGAACGGTCTGGAAGCCCTTCTCCCTGGGGAGAAGGGTGGGGATGAGGGCGAATTAGTTGCACATCGCGTTACGTTCATCTGTGGGTAAAGAATTGACGGCTTTAGTGTGCCCCTTGCAACACGACGGTTAACGCTTGCAGAAGGAATAGTTGGGGCTGTGATGCGAGTGTGCATTGAGCAATGCGCGATCGATGTGGTCACAGTGGCAATGTAGGGTGATGCAGTTGTGATCGATCACGATCAATTTGAGATCGATGCAGTCGCCTTGGTAATGCAGGGGCATACATTCGAGATCGATCACGCTGCCTTTGAGATCGATCACGCTGCCTTTGAGATCGATCGCGATCGAGTCAAGATCAACGCGGCGACAGTGACAATGTAGGGGCACAATTTTGCCTCGTTGAGCGATCGCGTCTACTCCTGTTGAGTAGTAGTTGACTAGCTCCACGCCAATCAACACTTTGACCGTTGCCGCGAGAAACCCGGTTTTTGGAGACTCGCGCGATCGCGTCTACTGGCTTATTCTGGAAGAACGGTTGTGTATATTGTGCTGTCAATGCGTTTGATTGCGAACTCTACGTTGGAGTAAGGAGCCATGATTCAAACAGATTTATTAGAGGCGTTGCAGAAATTACCTGAGTCATTACAGCAAGAAGTGCTGCATTATGCCGAATTTCTGGTTCAGAAGTATCCTCAAGACACGATCGCAGCAGAGCCGCCTGAAAAGAAGCGCGAAGCGGGTGCGCTTAAAGGAAAAATCTGGATGTCGGATGACTTCGATGAACCGTTAGAAGACTTTTCTTTGAAGGAGGATGCGTCATGTTAGAGACTACGATTTTGCAGAATCTTGAGAAACTACCGGAAGCACTGAAGCAAGAGGTTTTGCATTACACAGAATTTCTTGTGAATCGTTATGCAACGGTTTCTTCTGAGCAAGAGTCTCTCAAACGACAGGGTTTTGGCGTTTGGAAAGACAAAATCACGATCGCTGATGATTTTGATGAGCCTCTGGAAGACTTCAAGGATTATATGTAATGACGGCTGCGCTTCTGGATACACATGTATTTCTGTGGTACATACAGGGCAGTCTTACCTTGAGTGCATCGGCAAAAGACATCATTGAAGCGCGAGAAAATCGGATTTATCTGAGTATCGCCAGCCTTTGGGAGATTGCAATCAAAGTTGGCTTGGGAAAGCTAGAACTCCAATCTTCATTTCAAGACTTACGTCAGCTTTTACAACAGTTTGATATTGAAACTCTCCCCATTACCTTTGACGATGCAGCGCTCTACTTGACACTACCACTGCATCATCGTGATCCATTCGATCGGATGCTCATTGCACAAGCGATCGTTCATGATTTGATTATGATTAGCCGTGATGAGCAGTTTGACGCATATCCGATCCGGCGATCGTGGGCATGAAGCAAGACGATCCGCTGTTGCAGACAGTTTTAGACCGTTACCGTTAGACTCAATCTGGTTGAACTCATTATGACATCCCTTTCTACAGCGATCGATCCTTTAAGTTGGTCAGAACTCGAAGCTCTGGCAGAGTTTCCAGTCGATCCGGTCAATGGCTCGACCAATGCTCAAGCTCGTTTGCGTCTCTTTGGTCATGCTGAAGCAGACGTGCGGGTAACGCTCTACCGCGACAACCATGCCTGGTGTCCTTACTGCCAGAAAGTTTGGCTGTGGCTGGAGGAGAAGCAAATTCCCTACCGTATCGAAAAAGTCACGATGTTTTGTTATGGGGAAAAAGAAAGCTGGTACAAGCGCAAAGTGCCATCGGGAATGCTGCCCGCGATTGTGCTGGACGATCGCATCATCACCGAAAGCGATGACATTTTGCTTGCTCTGGAACAGGCGTTTGGGGTATTGGGATTGGGCATGAAACACCCCGCAGTGCTTCCCCTGAGGTATTTAGAGCGTCTGCTTTTTCGATCCTGGTGTGCCTGGCTATGCTATCCATCCAGTTCGGCTCGGCAAGAACAGGGGAACCGCGACCAATTCGTCAGCGTAGTCGCTAAGGTCGAAACGGCTCTGGGTGCCACGTCAGGTCCGTATTTTCTGGACGAGTTCGGCACGGCTGACGTGATCTTTACACCCTATGTCGAGCGGATGAACGCCAGTCTTTACTATTACAAAGGTTACTCCTTGCGTGAAGCAAACCCACGACTAGCGGGCTGGTTCGCGGCGATGGAAAGCCGTCCTACTTACCGTGGCACTCAGAGCGACTTCCACACTCATGTGCATGATTTGCCACCCCAGATGGGAGGCTGCTGGGAAAACGGTGAACCGCAGATGGAATTGAATAAAGCACGAGTGGATAACGGTCCCTGGAATGGTCTGCCCGACGTGACCTACCCAGAACCGGAAACCTCCCGCGCTGAGGCACTTTATCGGGTGATTAGGCATCGCGCCAATATTATTCGCGTCAATCCCGCTGACGATCGCTTGATGGATGAAGCCTTACGCTGTGCGTTGACTAACCTGATGACGGGTCAAGTGTGTACACCACCATCCGGTTCTGATGTGGCGCTGCGCTACCTGCGCGATCGCATTAACGTGCCGCGCGATATGTCGATTTATGCTGCCAAGCGGTTGAGAGAAGCTTTGGAAGAAACTGCTGCTCTGGTCGGCGATCGGCAGGGTCAACCTATTCCTGTGCAGCATCGGCGAGACCAGAACCCGGCTGATTTTGCCAAACGTTAGAAACGAACGCATCAACAAGCTCTAAGACAAATCTACTTGTGAGACAGAGTAGTAGATGATGGCGAGAAAGCGAATGGGTAGTGTGAGAAGCTTTTCGGGACCGTGGGGAATGTCACCGCGAAAGGTGAGGGAATCGCCTGGTTCTAAAAGGTATGTGGATTGCCCATGACGATATTCGATCGCGCCTTCCAGCATATAAATGAATTCCGTGCCGGGATGCTCAAAGGTGGGGAAAACCTCGGAGGCATCGTCCATCGTAATCAGAAACGGCTCAAAGAGCTTCGTGGGTCCCTGGTCGTATGCCAACAAATGATAGGTATGCCCGCACTTTGTACCTCGACGCACTACTTCCATCCCATCGCCTTGCTTGACCAGTTGAGCGCTGCCTGTGGGAATGTTGTAGTTACGAAAGAGTGTGGCAAGTGACACGCCGAGAGCATTAGCAAGTCTAGCCAATGTTTCCAGGCTGGTGGCAGTTTGCGCGTTCTCGATTTTGGATAGCATCCCACGCGAGATGCCGCTCTGTTCAGCAACTTCGGCGATCGTCAGCCCATGTCGTTGCCGCAAATCCCGAATGGTGTTGCCCACATAACGCTCTAATGTATGGTCGGTGACGCGCTGTTCGGGGTTGCTGGTCGTAGCCTCCGTCATGACTCACCTCGTAGGCGATCGCTTTGCTCTGGCTAATTTGCATAATAGCAGGAAAATTAGTTGACACACATGAATCAAAACGGCATGATAATAGGACTCAAGCACAAGGCTTTCAGATCCTCGCAAAGCTTTTAGATCCCCGACTTCTCTGACGGTAATGCGATGTGCCCAGCTTTTACAACAGAAGTCGGGGATCTTTGCATAAGTCCTAATCACTAACGTCTCCTGATGGAAAGCCGATGTCCTCCGTAAGACGCTACACTCTGACCCTTTCGTGCCCCGATCGCGTAGGCATTGTGGCAGCCGTGAGTACGTTTGTTGCCAATCATCAAGGGTGGATTGTGGAAGCGCAACATCACGCCGATCGTGTGGTAGAGCGATTCTTCATGCGTCAAGAAATTCTCGCCGATTCCCTTCCCTTTGGCATTGAGGCGTTTCGTGAACAGTTTGCACCGATCGCTGAGTCATTCCACATGGAATGGAACGTCACCGATTCGGCACAGAAAAAGCGAGTGGTGATTCTGGTTTCCAAATTAGAACATTGCCTGTACGATTTGCTGGCACGATGGCAAAGTAGCGAACTGGATGTCGAAATTCCCTGCGTCATTTCTAATCATGATGTGTTTCGTAAGTTTGTGGAATGGCACGAAATCCCCTTTTATCACGTGCCCATTACGCCCAACACAAAAGCAGAAGCCTTTGATAAAGTGAGCCATTTGTTTGACACCATGAAGGGTGATGTGATGGTGTTGGCGCGATATATGCAGGTGCTTTCACCAGAGGTGTGCGATCGCTACTCTGGACGTATTATTAACATCCATCATTCCTTTCTGCCCTCGTTTGTGGGTGCGAAGCCATACCATCAAGCGTATGAGCGCGGCGTGAAGCTCACAGGTGCCACCTGCCACTATGTCACAGCCGACTTGGATGCGGGTCCCATCATCGAGCAGGATGTAATTCGCATTGACCACTCCGATTCGGTAGAAGACTTAGTGCGTTATGGCAAAGATATTGAAAAAGCGGTGCTGGCACGGGGATTGCGCTACCACGTGGAAGATCGAGTGCTGGTGCATGGTAACAAAACCGTTGTGTTTCGGTAGGAGAACCCTATGCCTTTGCGTCTCCTAAAGTTTGGCTTTTCTAAGAAATACCCCGAACCACGCATGTTTCGGCAGCACGATCGCCTCAAGTCGAGCTACGACGCGGTGATCATTGGCGCAGGTGGTCATGGACTCGCAGCCGCCTACTATCTAGCGCGCGATCACGGGATGCACAATGTTGCCGTGTTGGAAAAAGGCTACCTCGGTGGTGGTAATACGGGACGCAACACCACGATTATTCGCTCTAACTATCTCACTCCCGAAGGCGTGAAGTTCTACGATGAGTCGGTGCGGCTGTGGCAGGACTTATCACAGGATTTTGATCTGAATGTGTTCTATGCCACACGCGGACATTTCACATTGGCACATACCGATGCGTCGGTGCGAACGATGCGATGGCGATCGGAGGTCAACAAACATTTCGGCATTGACAGCGAATTGGTGGATGCTGATGCCGTTCAAGAAGCCTGTCCATATATGGATGTTACTTGTGGTGGCAATGCCCCTATCCTCGGCGCACTCTACCATGCACCGGGAAGCATTGCCCGCCATGATGCAGTGGCATGGGGCTACGGGCGTGGGGCTGATCAGCGGGGTGTAGAAATCCATCAGCAAACGGAAGTCTTAGGTATCAACGTGAAATCTGGTCGTGTCACAGGTGTGAAAACCTCACGCGGCACTATTGCCACATCACGAGTGTTGTGCGCGGTTGCCGGATCAACGCCACGGTTGCTGGATATGGTAGGACTGCGATCGCCCCTCTACATCCATCCCTTACAAGCAATGGTAAGCGAACCAATGAAGGCATGGCTCGATCCCATCATTGTCTCTGGTAGTTTGCATGTGTATGTGAGCCAAACGGCACGGGGAGAACTGGTGATGGGTGCGTCGCTTGACCCCTATGAACTGCATTCCACCCGATCGACCCTCGATTTCGTGGAAGGCTTGGCGGCTCATATGCTGGAACTCTTTCCGTTCCTTTCACACGTCAAAGTGGTGCGGCAATGGGCAGGGATGGCAGATATGACACCAGATTTCGCCCCCATTATGGGAAAGACCGCGATCGAGGGTTTCTACCTCGACTCTGGCTGGGGCACCTGGGGCTTCAAAGCCACGCCTGTCGCGGGAAAGACGATGGCATATACGGTAGCGAACGATCGCACTCATGAGTTAATTGAAGACTTTTCACTCGATCGCTTTGCCAACTATGCGTTGGTGGGTGAAAAGGGTGCCGCATCGGTGGGACATTAGGATAAAGGCAGAAGGCAGAGGGCAGAGGGCAGAAGGCAGAAAGAAAGTCAAGGATTGGATTTTATGGTGCTTGAGGTGGCGATATTGATGGTTAAACGTGGTCTGGAGCAGGCGTTTGAGACTGCGTTCAGGCAAGCTTCTGTCTTAATTGCGTCCATACCAGGATATGACTCCCATGAACTCCATCAATGTCTGGAAGTGCCGGGGAAATATTTACTGTTGGTGCGATGGCAGACATTGGAAAACCATATGATCGGCTTTCGGGAGTCATCCACCTATCAAAAATGGAAACAGCTTCTCCATCACTTTTATGATCCGTTTCCCGTCGTTGAACATTTTACAGAAGTTGTTAGCTGGAAATAGAAGTCAGGCATACCCATGAACGGTGGGAGGCTCATGAAAAAATTGCTCTTTGTGTGTGGCAAAAATCGTCTACGTAGCCCAACGGCTGAAGCAATTTTCTCGTATTATGAGGGTTTAGAAGTCGAATCGGCTGGGATCGATCGGGACGCAGACGTTCCACTCGGTCATGAAATTATTCAGTGGGCAGACATCATCTTTGTGATGGAAAAAGTACACCGAAGTAAGCTCTCAAAAAAGTTCCAGCGCTATCTCAATGAGAAACGAGTGATTTGTTTAGATATTCCAGATGAATATGAGTATGTGGAGCCAGTTTTGATTGAACTACTCAAGAAAAAGGTGTTACCGCTCTTAGGAACCTTTTAACACTGATAAAGTTAGCACTGAAACAAATGACTGTGATGGATGGGATTGAACGATGAAATTAATGGTTTGTCCAATTAACGGTGCCAGATCGATTTCTGAATTTGTGTATGGCGGCGAAGTGCGTCCCATAACCGATCCACAATTAGTAGATGATGCAGCATGGGCAGATTACATCTTTAATCGCAATGGTGCAGCAGGTGTAAAGCAAGAATGGTGGTGTCATACGCCGAGCAATACCTGGTTTCTAGTCGATCGCAATACCATCACCGATGAAATTCTTCGCACCTATCTTTTGGGTGAGGAGGCAGCATGAGTCAACGATTGCCACCTGTTCCCGGTGAATGGATCGATCGCACTCAGCCGATCGACTTTACCTTTGAAGGGGTGTCATTTCGAGGGTATCAAGGTGATACCATCAGCAGTGCTTTGTGGGCAGCAGGACAGCGGATCTTGGGACGCAGCTTTAAATATCATCGTCCGCGTGGGCTGTTGAGCTTTGCCAATCATGATATTAATACGTTGATGCAATCTGGTGAGAAACTGAATGTGCGGGCAGATGTCACACCGCTAGAAGCAGGAATGTCGCTCACCGCAATTAATACGATCGGTGGCGTGATGGGCGATCGTGCCAGCGTTCTCAACTTTTTTTCACCCTTTCTGCCTGTTGGTTTTTACTACAAAGCCTTTTTAGGTAAAAAACTTTTTCCTTTCTGGGAACGCCTCATTCGCCGTATGACAGGGCTGGGCGAAGGCGATCCATCCACTCCTCACATTCGCACTTTCAAACGCTACGATTTTTGTGATGTGTTGGTCATTGGTGCTGGAGTATCTGGGCTGTCAGCAGCACTATCAGCAGCAAATGCAGGCGCAGATGTGGTAACTATTGATGAGAATGCAAGGGCGGGTGGATCGGGTACTTACCAACTCGGTGGCAATCCATCTCGCGCTAAGAAAACGGGTGAGATGATGGACGCGATCGTATCCCATCCCAACATTCGCTTGTACCTGGGAACCGAAGCAGCAGGCTATTATGCCGATCATTGGGTTCCCCTAGTCGATCGCGATCGGCTTACCAAGATGCGGGCAAAGGCAGTGATTGTTGCCAGTGGTGCCTACGAACAGCCTGCCGTTTTCCATAATAATGACCTCCCAGGCATAATGCTGGCATCGGCGGCACAACGGTTAATCTATCGTTATGCCGTCAAACCCATGCAGCGGGCTGTGGTGTTAGTCGCAAACAGTGACGGCTATCGTGCGGCATTGGATCTGGTAGCACATGGAATTGTTGTGATGGCGATCGTTGATCTGCGTCCCACGATCGCAACAACGGATCTAATGCAAGCCGTGAAATTACACGGTATTCCCATTTTCGCAGGATATTGTATCTACGAAGCAAAGCGAAACCCAGCAGGCGATGGTGTTTCCAGTGCGGTGATTTGTCCGTTTGATGGTGACAAACCGCAAGTAGGACAGAAACGCACGATCGTCTGTGATGGCATTGTGATGAGTGTAGGTTGGGCACCAGCGGCAAATTTGCTCTATCAGGCGGGTGCCAAGATGTGCTTCGATGACCACTTGCAGCAATTTATCCCGGACGTTCTGCCTGCAGGAGTTTTCGCCTGTGGTCGAGTGAATGGAATCTTTGAGTTTGAGCAGAAAATGTTGGATGGCGATCGGGCTGGGATGTCAGCAGCAGTACATCTAGGCTTTAAGACCCCCTTCACCGAGCGGAATAGCCTTCAGTCTACACGGCTTACCTCGATCGACGAGAGGCTGAGACCAATACAAGCAGCACCTTTCGGGGGGCGTGGGGGAGTTAAGACCCCACATAGCGGGGGACAAGATGATTTCTGCGTCGCTGTGCCGAAGAAATCATCTTGGCAGGGGGGAAGTCCCCCGGGCAACGTTAGCAACGAAGCCCAGATGAATGTACACGGCAACTTGTCTGGGATCGCGGTTATGAATGAGGGCGAATCCCATCCCTGGGCGATCGTCCCCCATCCTCACGGCAAAAACTTTGTGGATTTTGACGAAGATTTGCAGCTCAAGGATTTCTACAACGCAGCGCAGGAGGGATTCGACAACATTGAACTATTAAAGCGCTATACCACTGTAGGGATGGGACCCAGCCAGGGCAAGCATTCCAACATGAACGCGCTACGAATTTTGGCACGTATTACAGGTAAAGCACCCGGTGAAGTCGGCACCACAACCGCACGACCGTTTTTCCATCCCGTTCCTCTTTCCCATCTGGCAGGACGTGGATTTACGCCTGAGCGTCAAACGCCTTTAAATAGTCGTCATACTATATTGAACGCAAAATTCATGCTGGCAGGTAATTGGCGACGACCCGAATACTATGTGCAAACCGG
Source organism: Tildeniella sp. (assembly GCF_059505325.1). NCBI lineage: Bacteria > Bacillati > Cyanobacteriota > Cyanophyceae > Oculatellales > Oculatellaceae > Tildeniella > Tildeniella sp. Next base: position 27,824 of record NZ_JCACKI010000017.1, on the reverse strand, counting down.
GAAAAGCCGTGAGGAGTGCATTCAATCAGAAGCGATCGCCGTTCGTACTCACGTTGGTATCATTGATGTCGGTACGCTGGGCAAGCTGGAAATACGTGGTGCCGATGCGGCTGAGTTTCTGGAGCGCGTCTATACAGGACGCTACGCTAACCTGAAAATTGGGATGTCACGCTATGCCCTGATGCTAGATGAAACAGGTGTAATTATCGATGATGGCGTGGTAGCGCGGTTTGGAGCCGAGCATTTCTACTTCACGACCACGACATCCGGTGCCGCGACTATTTATCGTGAGCTATCACGCCTCAATACCATGTGGCAGATGGATTGCGGCATTGTGAATACGACAGGGGCACGATCGGCAATCAATTTGGCTGGACCCTGCGCCCGTGAAGTGCTCACCACGCTTACTGATTTAGATTTATCCAGTAGTGCATTTCCCTATCTCGGTGTCCGTCAGGCAACCGTTGCCGGGATTTCTGCCCTTTTAATGCGCGTTGGTTTCGTGGGTGAATGGGGCTATGAGATCCATGTAGCGGCAGACTGCGCGATCGCCCTGTGGGATGCCCTTCTAGAAGCAGGTGCAGCCTATAATATCACGCCTTTTGGTGTGGAAGCACAGCGACTCTTGCGATTGGAGAAAGGGCACTTGATTGTGGGACAGGATACCGATGGTTTGACCACTCCGCGAGAAGCTAATCTGGGATGGGCAGTGAAGATGGATAAACCATTTTTTATCGGTCAACGGAGTTTGCAAAGTATGGCAAAACGTCCGGTTAAACATACATTAGTAGGCGTTATGCTAGAGCCATTTGAAGGGATGCCACCCCAGGAATGTCATTTAATCATCGATCGCGGTGACATTGCAGGTCGCATCACCAGTATCACCTTCAGCCCCTCACTGCAAAAATTTATTGGCTTAGCGTATGTGAAACCAGAGTTGGCAACGGTGGGCGATCGCCTTTCCATCCGTCGCTCTAATGGTTCCTTTGTCACTGCAACCATCTGTCCCACCCCGTTTTATGATCCTGGTAATCTACGCCAGAAAGAATCCATGCCAAACCGTGAGGAGGTTGCAGTATGATTCGCCTCAGTCCTATGCACGACTTGCTGCAATCCCTTGATGGAACGTGGCGCGATCTGAATGGAATGCCATCATTGGTGAAATTGCCCAACGAAGAGGCGATCGCCGCCCATTTAGGCATTGCTGATGTTTCTTGCCTGAACCGCTTCGGTGTCAAAGGAACCAACGCCGCCCATTGGTTAGAGAGTCAGGGTGTCGCAGTACCCGATCGCCCCAATACCTGGAATTCTCTTCCCGATGGTGCCATCATTGCCCGTGTTGGTTTAACAGAATTCTTCATTGAAGACAGTTTGCGTAGTCAATTTGCATCGCACTTAATGGAAAACTGCCAGCAACCACCCGCCAAAGTCTATCCCGTTTTGCGTCAGGATGCCGCGATCGTCCTCTGTGGCGCAGATGTTAACGAACTACTACTCCAAACCTGTAGCGTTAACTTTCGCGCTGTATCATTGATAGAACGTCCCATCTTCATCACGTCAATGGTAGGAGTCGCTGTTACAATCATTCCTGGCGATCGCAATGGCAACCCGTTCTACCGCCTCTGGTGTGATGGCACCTTTGGAGCATATCTATGGCGCACATTAGGGGCGATCGTGTCAGAGATGGGAGGTAGAGCGATCGGTATAGAAGAAGTGATAAAGGATAAAGGTTATGAGTTTTGAATTGTGAGATTTGAGTTGAAAGAAAGGCTAAAGGATGAAGGATAAAGAATAAAAGTTATGAGTTTTGAATTGTGAGATTTGAGTTGGAAGAAAGGCTAAAAGTTATGAGTTAATCCAAGTGCCCCTGCTTCCTCTGCCCCCTCTGCCTCTTCTGCCTCTTCTGCTTCCCCTACTTCCCCTGCCCCTCTGCCTCTTCTGCTTCCCCTGCCATCCCTACTCCTGACTCCCGCCCACCAACTTCAAGGAACCACCCATGACCCCAGAAACGGCAAAAAAATTCTTGGCAGACAATCACGTTAAATTCGTCCTAGCGCAGTTTGTGGATATGCACGGCACTGCCAAAACAAAAGCGGTGCCTGCGTCCCATTTTGATGATATTCTCGACCCCGGTGCAGGGTTTGCAGGGTTTGCGGTTTGGGGCTTGGCGCAACAGCCGAATAGTCACGATTTTATGGCAGTAGGCGATCCATCAACCTTAACGCTCGTTCCCTGGATGCCGGGTTTCGCGCGTATGGTTTGTGTCGGGCACGTGGATGGACAGCCCTACCCGTATGATTCTCGCTTTGTCTTGAAGCAGCAGTTGGAACGACTCAAGCAAAAGGGTTGGACGTTCTATACGGGATTGGAACCTGAGTTTGGCTTGCTGCAAAAAGATGCTCAAGGTCGCATTGCTCCTGCCGATATCACCGATACCTTAGAAAAACCCTGCTACGACTATAAGGGACTCTCTCGCAGTCGTACGTTTGTTGAAAAGCTGGTGGAAAGCCTGCAAGTGGCGGGTTTTGATGTGTATCAGATTGATCACGAAGATGCAAACGGGCAGTTTGAAATTAATTACACCTACACCGATTGCTTGACTTCTGCCGATCGCTACATTTTCTTTAAAATGGCTGCCTCCGAGATCGCTAAAGAGATGGGATTGATTGCGACCTTCATGCCCAAACCCTTTGCAAACCGCACAGGCACTGGAATGCACATGCATATGTCCATGTCCGATGGCAATTCTAATCTCTTTGCGGATGATAGCGATCCTCGCCAGTTGGGATTATCCAAACTCGCGTATCACTTCCTCGGTGGGTTATTAGCTCATGCGCCTGCCTTGACTGCCATCTGTGCGCCGTCCATCAATTCCTATAAACGTTTAGTGGTCGGTCGATCGCTCAGTGGCGCAACCTGGGCACCCGCTTACATTACCTACGGCGACAACAACCGCTCCAGCATGGTACGCATCCCTGGTGGACGGCTCGAATTTCGCCTTGCCGATGGTTCCTGCAATCCCTATCTAGCCGCAGCCGTCGCGATCGCTGCTGGTCTTGATGGCATCGAAAACGAACTCGATCCAGGCGAACCTCACAACATCAATCTCTACGATCTTTCTGAGGTAGACCTCACAGATAAAGGTATTCAAACCTTGCCCCAAAGTTTGAAGGAGGCGATCGACGCTCTCGAAGCCGATCCCATCATCACCAACGCTCTTGGACCACTCGCCACCGAATTCATCAGCCTCAAGCGCATGGAATGGGTCGAATATATGCGCCATGTTTCTGAATGGGAAGTGCAGCGGTATTTAGAATTTTTCTAAAGTTGCAAAGACTTCGGATTTCTTGGAGAAATCGGAGGTCTGAACCGCCTACTAACAACTAACAACTAACAACCAACAACCATCCATGTGCGGCATTGTCGGACTACTCATCAAAAATCCATCACTGCGATCGTCCCTCGGTGAACTAATGGTGCCCATGCTCATCGGCATGAGCCAACGCGGTCCTGATTCTGCCGGACTCGCCGTTTTTACCGAAACGCTCCCTGACCATCAGCGCAAATATAGTCTTTATGCTGGCAGCATTCATACTGGTGGAAACTTCAACTGGTTGGAACTCGCACAGGCATTTCAAACCCATTTCAAGACAACTCCTGACCTCCAAATTCATGAGAATCAGGCAGTTTTAACCGCTGATCTGGCTCCCAATATAGTTAAGCAATGGTTGCAAGTGCACTATCCACAAATCCATCTTCTATCGACAGGACGCGCGATCGACCTGTACAAAGATACTGGGAGTCCGACAAGCATTGCCGATCGCTACCAGTTCAAACACCTGCAAGGTTCCCATCTGGTGGGTCATACCCGCATGGCGACGGAATCGGCAGTCACGCCCGCTCACGCCCATCCCTTTACCGCTGGTGAAGACTTCTGTCTGGTGCATAACGGCTCCCTATCCAATCCCTACGAAATTCGCCGCAAGCTTGAACATCACGGCATCCACTTTGAAACCGACAACGATACCGAAGCCGCCTGCCGCTTTTTGGAATGGCGCATGCAAGAAGGGGATGATTTGAAAGCTGCCATTCAAAAAGGCTTTGAAGCGCTCGATGGTTTCTATACCTTTCTCATGGGTACCGCCAATCAATTAGCATTAGTGCGTGATGCTTTTGCCTGTAAGCCTGCTGTAGTGGCTGAAACGGATGATTATGTGGCGATCGCCTCGGAATTCCGCTCTCTCGCCCATCTCCCAAACATTAACCACGCTCATATCTACGAACCTGCACCAGAGGAAATGTATGTATGGACGGTGTAACCTTCGACCTCGCTCAAACGCCCCTACGTGAAGTCAATCGCTTTCTCCATCAATCATCAAGCGGGTATATCCATATCATCAATCCTGACGGTGCTCATAACATTGCAGTAGGCTTAGATGCTCCCATTGAAGTGGAAATCGTCGGTCATGCAGGCTACTACGCCGCTGGTATGAATAAACTGGCAAACGTCACCATTCAAGGTAATGTCGGTACTGGTGTTGCCGAAAACATGATGTCTGGACGAGTCCACGTTAAGGGCTTTGCTTCCGTCTCTGCTGGAGCCTCTGCCCAGGGTGGACTACTCATCATTGATGGCGATGCCAGTCTGCGCTGTGGTATTTCCCTTAAAGGAGCCGATATTGTGGTGGGTGGCAGCGTCGGCAGTTTCTCCGCGTTCATGGCACAGGCAGGGCGCATCGTGATTTGTGGCAACGCAGGCGATGCTCTCGGTGATTCCCTCTACGAAGCCATCATCTACGTGCGCGGTTCCATTAAATCGCTCGGTGCCGATGCCCAGATGGAATCCATGTCTGATGCCGATTATGAAACGGTTAGGGAGCTACTCGCCAAAGCAGGTTTCACCCACAATCCCAAAGACTTCAAACGCATCGCCTCAGCCAAGCAGCTTTATCATTGGAATGCGGATGCCAACCAAGAATATTAAATACACTAGGATCGTATTCTGCATTATCTGGTTAGGGTTGAAGCATGGTTGACTCATTGATTCGTTGAGTAAGCTGTAGACAAGATTATTGAAGCAATCAACCGAAAAACAGGAGTAGAACAATGGAAACCAGACCGATTACAATTCAGGTTGATGTTGAAACAGCACGAATGTTTGAAGCGCTGCCAGAGGAGCAACGGTATAAGTTAGAGGTACTACTGAGCCTGAAACTGAGCGAAGCTACTCGTCAAAGAAAACCACTTGAAACAGTCATGACGGAAATTAGCGATCGAGCACAAAGCCGAGGCTTGACTCCAGAGATTTTAAACTCGCTTTTACATGAGCAATAAAGTCCGCTATATTCTGGATACGAACCTGATCATTAGTGCATTACTGTTCAAAAATAGTACGCCTGCAAAAGCATTTCGATACACCTTGAATCATGGTGAAGTCCTTTCGTCGCTTGAATTGTTAGAAGAATTGAGCGAGGTACTTGGGCGGGGTAAATTCGATCGCTATGTGACCAGCGAAGAGCGAGAAGAGTTTTTAGAAAGTTTGATAGAGCGGATAGTACTGATCCAACCAGTTGAAACGGTGCAAGTATGCCGTGACCCAAAAGATGACATGGTTTTGTCGCTGGCTTTAAGTGGAAAAGCCAATTACATCATTAGCGGCGACAACGACCTCCTTGTTCTAAATCCATTTCGCAACATAAAGATTGTGACGGCAGAAGATTTTTTGCTGGGATCTGAGGAAGCCGAAGAAAATTCATAAAAAACGATTAATACATTCTTCGTGGTGAACTGTGACGCTATGAACACACAAAATTCTCAATCCCCTCAACCCATCTCTCGTGAGACATCCTGGGGCTACGACAGCCGCATGATTAGCTACATTCAAAACGCAGCCGCACACGGTCTTTACGAAATTCGTGGGTTGGGTGCCAAGCGTCGGTTGCCTCACTTTGATGATTTGGTGTTTCTCGGTTCATCTCTCTCGCGCTATCCATTAGAAGGCTATCGAGAAAAATGTACGACCAAAACCATTCTGGGCACTCGATACGCTACAAAACCCATTGAGTTGGAGATTCCCATCACGATCGCAGGCATGAGTTTCGGTTCCCTCTCCGCCAACGTGAAAGAAGCATTGGGGCTTGCCGCAACCGCAGTGGGCACTTCGACTACGACAGGCGATGGCGGCATGACTCCCGAAGAACGGCTGTCGTCCAAGACGTTGATTTATCAGTGTTTACCCTCCCGTTATGGGTTCAATCCCGATGATGTGAGAAAGGCAGATGCTATCGAAATCGTCATTGGGCAGGGCGCAAAACCGGGTGGTGGTGGGATGCTGCTGGGGCAGAAAATCAATCCACGGGTGGCAAAGATGCGAACCTTACCTGAAGGGATAGATCAGCGCTCTGCCTGCCGTCATCCTGACTGGACAGGACCCGACGACCTCACCATCAAAATTCAGGAATTGCGGGAACTGACCGATTGGGAAAAACCCATCTATGTGAAAGTAGGAGCCTCGCGTACCTTTAATGATGTGAAACTAGCGGTGCATTCCGGTGCCGATGTAATCGTCGTTGATGGCATGCAGGGTGGGACGGCTGCAACCCAATCGGTGTTTATTGAACATGTGGGCATTCCCACTCTCGCAGCCGTGCGTCAGGCAGTGGATGCTCTCGAAGATTTAGACATGAAAGGGAAGGTGCAACTCATTGTTTCTGGTGGGATTCGCACAGGAGCCGATGTGGCAAAAGCGATCGCAATGGGTGCCGATGCTGTTTCCCTTGGGCAAGGCATTCTCATTGCATTGGGTTGCAACGGCGAAACCTATATCCAGCAGGGCGAACACCACTCAGCGGTAGAGGATTATGCGGCGATCGGCACTGCTCCCGGTTACTGCCACCATTGCCATACCGGAAAGTGTCCCGTTGGTGTCACCACTCAGGACGAGGTTCTAGAAAAACGGTTGGAACCAGAAGTGGGTGCGCGGCGAGTGGAAAACTATCTCAAAACGTTGAATATGGAACTGACCACGATCGCCCGTGCTTGCGGCAAGCAAAACATCCATCATTTAGAACGGGAAGATCTGGTTGCCCTCACCGTTGAAGCGGCTGCAATGGCGCGTTTACCTCTAGCGGGAACGTCCTGGATTCCGGGGTGGCAGTGAGAAGTCAGAAGTCAGAGATTTCGATCACGGTTCTACGTCATGCAAAAACCCGCCTTCGTTGGGACAACTGCTTAACGGCAGCGATCGAGTGAAGGCGGGTTAGGTAAACTTATGACTATAGCTATGGCTTAGGCATGGGTGGCTTGAGGAACATACTCATACTCGCTGCTATGCCCATTAGTGTCGTCATGATGTGCGGTCTTACCGTTCTTGCCGTTGGTGTGCCCATTGCCCTTACGCGGTTGAATCACGCCATAGCCACCATGATTACGCTCATAGATGACGTTAATTTCGCCCGTTTCGCTGTTTAAGAACATGTAGAAATCGTGATCGACCAGTTCTAGCTGTTCCAACGCTTCCTGTGTGGTCATCGGAGGCATGGCGAAGTACTTGGTGCGTAACACCTGGCTGGGTAACGTGGGCGATCGGTCTTGCAATAGATCAGGCGCGACGGGTTGATCGCTCAACACCTCTACTGTTTTCACGGGAGCCTGACTCTGTGCCTGACGTTTCTCCTTATATTTACGAAGCTGGCGGCTAATCTTATCGGCAACTAAATCGATACTGGCGTACAGGCTCTCGCTACCTTCTTCAGCGCGGACGATCGAACCGTTAACATAAATTGTCACCTCAGCCGTCTGTTTAGAGTTGATGCGAGGATTTTTGGCAACAGATAAATGGACATCCACTTCAGTCGTGAGGCTTTGATAATGGCTGACCGCCTTTTCGATCTTGCTAGTCACGTATTCACGTAACGAGTCCGTAATTTCGATGTTTTTGCCCTGGATAACAAGCTTCATAAACGAGCTTCCTTCCCTGAACGAATGGGTAATGAATTAACCCTAGCACTTTGTATTGTGCACGACAGCGCCCGTTAGAATGTTTTGCAAGCCTTGACAATTCTTGACTAGAACATCCTTCATAAAAGGCAAAATTGCGTTGGAACCCCCTTGATTTTTTTGCGAGTTTAAACCAGTGATTCAAGGTACTGCTAGAGAATTTCTGCCCGATCGCGATCGCTCAACTCGTCGTGTTTGCCAGCTTGATCAGAAGGGTATTATTCCATACAAAACTGCCTGGGCATGGCAGCGATCGCGGGTGAACGATCGTCGTCAAAATCCCCACCTTGATGATGTCTTGCTTCTGCTGGAACACCCGCCAACCTATACGCTGGGGCAGGGTGCGAGTCTCGCCTTTCTTAAATTTGACCCCGCACAAACAGAATGGGATCTGCATCGGGTCGAACGCGGCGGTGAAGTCACTTATCACTGCCCTGGTCAGCTAGTTGGCTACCCCATTTTGAACCTGACTTACTATCAGAAAGATTTGCACTGGTACTTACGCCAGCTAGAAGAAGTGCTGATCCGCGTGTTAGCAAATTACAACTTGCAGGGCGATCGCCTTCCAGGTTTGACGGGCGTATGGATAGAGGATCGCAAAGTCGCCGCGATCGGCATTAAAGTGAGCCGTTGGATCACGATGCACGGCTTTGCACTGAATATTTGTCCCGATCTCAGTGGGTTCGATCGCATTGTGCCCTGTGGCATCCCCGATAAACCCATTGGCAGTCTGGAGCAATTTATCCCAGGCATTCAGTTTGAAGAGGTACGAGAGCAGGTGGCGATCGTGTTTGCTGAAGTCTTCCAGGTCACGTTGGTGACACATCAGCAACCAGATTTCACGATCGCTGCGGCACCAAAGCCTCCACAATCCCCACAAGACGGGTGATATTTTGCTCCTGCCGTTTTGCCGTTTCAGATTGTTGCTGCGCTAATTCTTTAGTTTCAGATTGCTGTTGCGCTAACTCTTTAAGGTCAACCTCCACAATCCCCACAAGACGGGTGATATTTTGCTCCTGCCGTTTTGCCGTTTCAGATTGTTGCTGCGCCAATTCTTTGAGTTCGGCAAACCCTGTAGTCACAACCTCAGTCAAATACCCAATTTGATCAGTCAGTAAGTCAATCTTCTGATTCTGTTGCTTGTTCGATTGTTGCAGTTCAGCCGTCGATTGTTGCAGTTCAGCCGTCGATTGTTGCAGTTCAGCCGTCGACTGAACCAAAACAGTCAGTAACTGTTGCGTTGTAGAATTTCCGCCCGCATCGTTCATAGCCTGGTATTGACCGAATTTTGGTATTGACTGAATTTTTTAGAGTTTAACCTGAATCGTTTAAAGAAGCGGCACTGACGGCATCACACTCCAAACAGCCCACCAGCCATCTTCATGCGTCATTCTACGGTTGGAGGCTTTTCTGGCATTGCTGAATCAAACTATGAATCTGCCCTCATCCCCAACCCTTCTCCCCAAGGAGAAGGGAGCTAGAATTCTTGTCCCCTCTCCTTTTGGGAGAGGGCTAGGGTGAGGGCGAATCTTGCAATTCATGTCGCCATTCAGCAACGCCGCTTTTCTAATACTTAATTGTCTTGTTCTGCTATTGTCTCAAAAACGACAACAACTCACGGTTCACCGTTTGCGGCGCTTCCTGCTGAATCCAGTGCCCACAGTGAGGCACAAGCGTCAGCCGAAACGGGGCTTTAATCAGTTGGTCAAGCTCTTTAACTAAGTTTTGGCTCAACAAAGAATCTTCTTCACCCCACAGCACGAGCGTTGGTGCGGTCACCAGATTAGGCGTACGTCCAAAATCTTTCAGCCAACTCCAGGGCGAAAACATTTGGCGATAGTAGTTAAGGGCAGCAGAGAGTGCGCCTGGTTTCTCTAGCGCCGATTGATAAAGCTTCGTCTCCTCATTTGAGAAGGCACCCTTGCGGACTGCTTGTCCCTGAAGAAGATTGTTGAGAAACTCCTTCAAATTTTGCTGAATGAGCCACTCTGGAACCCCAGGCACCTGAAAAGCAAGCACATACCAGCTTCGGCGAAGTTGATCCAGGTTGCTCACCATCTCTTGTAGAAAACGTTGCGGTGGTGCAGCATTCAAGATCGCCAAACGGTTGAGATACTGAGGAAACTTTTGTGCCAAATGCCACGCGATCGTCCCACCCCAGTCATGCCCCACAATGTGAGCACGGGCATACCCTAAACTTTCAATCAGCCCTTGAATATCAGCGCTAAGTGTATCGAGATCGTACCCACTGGAAGGTTTGTCCGATTCGTTATAGCCGCGTAAATCGGGCACCACGACTTTAAAGTGACGGGCAAGTGCAGGTATTTGAAAGCGCCAGGAGTACCAGAACTCTGGAAACCCGTGTAGAAGCAGCACCAGTTCACCTTCCCCTTGCGTGACGTAGTGCAGGCGAATACGATTGGTTTCAACAAAATGATGTTGCCATTCAGAAGACAGCGCAGTCATAAGAAGAGGTTGCTTAGGGACGATCGACTTGGATTAGAACAAGGTTAACGAGATAGCAGTGTCAGTAATAACCTCTATAAACCTATATAGAAAGAAACTATTTTTTACAACCGTTGACACACAAACGGTCTTTTACAGAATATCATTTGGTTGCTTCGGTAGCCATGCGTGATTACCGCTACAGCAGTAGTGGCACGATCGCACAACAAACCCGCAGCTTCAAGCCAACAGCCTCAACGTAGCGCCCTAAACTGGGTATGGTTGGCGCACAGCGTCTCAAGCAAGTATAAAAAACTCGCAACGCTAAACAAAGAAACCAGGTGTACTGATACCAGTATTAGCCTGTTCACTGAAGTAGGTTGAGCTGTGAATACAGTACGGAACAGCAAAGCGGCATTCATACCCTTGCTGAGGCGCTGAACTCAGTCAACATGAAGCCATTCAACGCGAACAGGTTTAAGGATTCTCTCGCAACTAGCAGACATCCAGACTTTGGGTCAAGAGCGGCTGGCTAGGCAGCACTAGCCTGTTAATCGTCAGTACTTTGCAGTACAGCGATCGCCTCGGATCTCGCTGCCGTACTACAGCAATATTGGTTTCTCTAGCTCTAACACCCAAAGTCTTTCTACCTTCCCGTAACTCATCCTCCAATTGGGTGATTTAAGTCACAAATTTGTGAAGCTAACGTGAAGTTTTGATGAAGCGCCTCAAAGTGCGTAAAACGGCAAAACGTCCTTTGATACTTACTTTGCTTGCTCTATGTATCCCTAAAGCATTCGCTAGATTTGGGGCTGTCTGTTAGATCCCTGATCCCCAAAGTAAAAAGTTCGTGATAGTCTGTTGCAGTTCTTTAGAGCAGGAGTAAACGCGGAACAAGTACGAGCTATGAGAGATGTCAACCGGGAGATTTTCGACCAACTTAGATCTCGCTTGACATATGCCCTTCACACATGGATGTATGAATCAAAATGTTATCAGTGGTTTAACTGCCACCCTGTTTATGACAACGCTCGGTCTACCACTATCTAGCCGCGCCGACCAGACCGCAGTTAACCAGGTTGCTGAGGCTAACCTTAGTCAAGACTCTCACCAGTCTGCACCATCCGAACCGACTCCGGGTGAGATGGCAAAAAAAGCTAGTAAACAGCTTCCTCATGCTGCTATTGGAACCAGTGAAGCATCTGCTTTCAATCCACCACAAACTCCAGACTTGAAGCTCACACATGCAGTCGTCAAACTCGGTGAACAGCAGCCTCAAGCAATCAATACCGTTACTGCTGAGCGTGAAGCGATTGCCAAGGTACAGTCACACAGCCTGGCAGGGCGTAAGGCAGCCACCCTTTATGTACGCAATATACCGATCTTGACGTTTACTGGTTCTAGCAAAACAGTGACGACCAGAGTCAAGATGGGAAGCCGACAACTTATTTCCACTGGAGCGGCTACCGCGATCGCAAGCGCTAAAGCCCTTGAAGAATCTAGCGCTACTGACACGTCCCAAGCAGCAACGCCAGAACGCTTAACCCAAACTGCTAACGCAGCCCAGGCAGATGCTGCCCTTTCTCAAAGCGATCCGGTCTTGAGAGCCGCCGCGATCGCTGCCAAGATTAATCAACTAAACCGCGAAGGCGTGGATGCCAAAACCATTACCGTCAGTTGGAAGGCGCAATCTGGGCAATCAGCCCCCACAGGCGAAAGGTACATCATCAAAGCGAACAAAACCCTGATTGCTGTGGTTGATGCTGGCACTGTGCTATCAGGTTCTACCCGCAACCTGGAAACAGATGCGCTGCAAGCAACCAATCGCTTGCGGCGGCTACTGGGCAATGCGTCCCCACTCTCCAGCGTCTCTGGCAAACCAAATGGCTGGTCTCAGGCTGCGGTAGGTTCGATTCGGCAGCGGCTCAGCGGCTTGGCATCCTGGTATGGTCCGGGTTTCCACGGTAACCCCAGTGCTAGCGGTGAGCGATTCAACCAAAACGCGATGACCGCAGCGCACAGAACGCTCCCTTTTGGGACACAGGTGCGTGTAACTAATGTGGATAACGGTCAATCGGTGGTTGTGCGGATTAATGATCGGGGTCCCTTTTCTGGCGATCGCGTCATCGACTTATCTACCGCCGCTGCCCGTGTGCTGGGTTTAGTGCAATCCGGTGTTGCCCCGGTGAGGCTGGATGTCTTAGACAACAGCCCTAGAGCCGTAAACGCTTCTGGCAACTAAAGAACATCAGCACAGAGCGGTCAAAAAACAGGGGTGTCGGTTCCAGTCACCACTAAGATTAGGTTGAAAGCCAAGCCCTTCGTTCATCAGACGATTCGATTCCGTGCACGACAAAGCGGGCGAAATTTGTCCTATTGCTTGGCGACTATTTAGTGAATGCTGCATCACAACGCTGATTGTTTACTTGCTTCGACCGTTGTGCTTTCTGAGTTGTGTTTTCTCAGACTAACCTAACGACCCGCTCAACCCTTTCAGCCGATAGACACTTTCTGAACTGGTTAGCCCTTTGGACTGTACTAACACACCAAAGCCTCCCAAACCCATCGGGTTAATGAGCAGATGTAAAGCATTGCGCTGCTGGAGTATGGCTTGTATTGTCAGCGTATCGCTGGCAGTGGTTTGGCTAAGAGCAACAATGCGATCGCCCAAACCCAATGCCATCAGAAAAAGGCTTTGCTGGGTTAAACCGATCGTACTTAGTCCAGAAATTTCACCTTGTCGTTCTAGGGCAGTGAAATCAACGTGGGCAGTGATATCTTGCCGCCCAACATGAATGTATGGGTTTGAATGGTGTGTGTGCTGGTAGTAACACTGTAACGTGCCCTCTGTGCGAGTGAGGCTGTAGTAACAAGCGCTTGTATAACCGTAGTCGATCGTCAAAACATAGCCCCTTTGAAGGCGGTCTGCAACCAGATGCATCCAATCCAGGGCGGCTAAATTGACTTCACTACGGTACCCATCGGGATAAGATCGAGCGGCTAAATCAATGCCTACCAGCTCAAAATAGTTTACTAGACCTGGTGTTGACAATGAGCCGCTTACCTCGTCAAACTGAATAGGTTCTTTCTCCCTGTCCGTCTCGCCATGAAGTGTGGTGACATACAGCTCTTGCAATTGCCCCGACATCAGCGTCACTTGATGCACTGGAAATGCATCCACCAACTCATTTGAGAAAAAGCAGCCAGTGATGGAGTGCGGGGGAATAGCTTCAAGGCTACGCCAATGTAGCCGGATGCCGCTGTCCGCTAATGCTTTCAACTGTCGCTGCTGCTCGGCGATGAGTGCAGCAGCGCGCTCAACAATAATATATTCGAGCGATCGCAGAAACTCAGGATATTGACGCTGCAGGTAGCGCAGGATGTCACCCGCTAGCAATCCCTGTCCGGCACCCATTTCAACCAGTGTAAAGTGGGCTGGACGCTGTAGAATGTCCCACATTTGGACAAATTGTTCAGCTAACAATTCACCAAAATCTGCACCCAAGTGGGGTGATGTAAAAAAGTCGCCGCTGGCACCAATCACGGTAGCGTTAGTAGCATAGTATCCATGCTCTGGATGGTACAATGCCAGCTCCATGTAGTCAGCAAAGGTTAGGCGTTGTTGAGAACTCTCGGCAATCCGTCGGGCAATCAAATTACCGAGAGTTGAGTGACTGTCTTGCTCATCCAATCCTGCCATAACCACCACTGATAGCGGTCTTTATTTTGACACAGGCGAGCACAACAGTATGGAAGCGCTGTCGATCGCACACAGCATTTACATCGATTCAATTGTTCCAACACCACCCTCCCAAAGCGTTACGAATGAAACATTACGCTTCAGCTTGAGTAGCAAAGCTGCCCTCTCCAGAATCAAAGGTAATAGCGAACTGAGAGTAAGGCTGAGACTGTATTAAAACCTTCAGATAGGCTTCAGCGTCAGGACGACGACGAAACCGAATAATCGTGAGATGCTTTAAGTTGGGTAGGAGCTTGTGAATCACCCAGGGAGTCAGTTGCTGTTGATAACTCATCGTTTTCGTTCCGTGGCTAATGGTTTATGAGTGACAGATGTGTTTATCACCTAGAGAAGCCATTAAGCTAAGCGATACACTCAAAATGTGCTAGGCGGTACACTTAAATGTAGAGCGAAGCTCCAGGCAAACGCTGTATATAGCGTTGTTCTCTCAGTGTTACTACTATAGATAGCGGCTAACACTTTAAACTGCAAAGCATTTTACAAAATGAGATATTTTTAACCGTCACGGCATTAAAGTGGGCGATCGCAGACCATCTTGCTTCAGGTCATCCCAAGCGATTTTCAGCGCAAGACACGTCTCGCTCTGGACAACCAAAAACTAAAGTGCCCCCCAAAAATGTCCTTCTGTAGACCAAATACACTGTTGGGTCTACACCCGCCCTTTTGACTCAGGCGATTCCCAACAAACTTGCTAGCAGTGCTTTCTGCGCGTGCATCCGGTTTTCGGCTTGATCCCAGACGCGAGATTGGGGTCCTTCGATTACAGCGTCAGTGATTTCCTCACCGCGATGGGCAGGCAGGCAGTGGAGCACGATCGCCTCTTTAGCAGCATGGCTGAGCAGTACCTCGCTAACCTGATAAGGCTGAAAAATGGGAATGCGAGTTTCTGCTAACGCTTCTTGCCCCATGCTTGCCCAGACATCAGTGTAAACAACCTGAGCACCATTGATCGCGACGATCGGATCGGTTGTAACGATGATTTCAGTTTTACCATTAGCGATCGCCTCTGCCTTCTGCACAACCACATCTAGCGGACGATACTCTGGCGGTGAGGCAATACGCACATTGATACCTGCCATCGCGCAGCCCAGCATGAGGGAATGCGCCATATTGTTCCCGTCTCCCATATATGCCAGGGTAAGACCAGACAATGAGTTGAAAGACTCCTGTATCGTTTGTAGATCAGCCAGAACCTGACAGGGATGTTCCAGATCGGTGAGGGCATTGATGATCGGAATGGTGGCATAGCGGGCGAAGGCTTCGAGGTCATGCTGGTCGAACGTGCGAATTGCCAGAATGTCGAGGTAGCGATCGAGCACTCGTGCGGTGTCAGAGATTGGTTCTCCGCGCCCCACTTGCGTCACATTGGGGTTTAAGTCCAACACTTGTCCACCCAGTTGATACATGGCGGCTGTAAAGCTAACACGGGTGCGGGTAGACGCTTTGTAGAACAACAGTCCCAGGATTTTCTCGCACTTCGGCTTTAGCGTTCCTGCCTTCAGCTGAGCTGCCAACTGCAAAATTTCCTGTAGTTCTTCTCTCGTCAGATCTGCCAAACTCAGCAAATCGCGTCCTTTCAATGCCCCCATTGCACTTCACTCTCCAAGATTTTCCTCAAAACCCTATCAGATCTGTCTCCGTTCGCCTAGCTGTCTGAGCAGGAAAGATCGTTAGCAGGCAAAACCGATCGAGTACTCCAGCTCTCGTCTATTTATAAGTAATTTATAAGTAGGAAGGTTCAATTAAATATAAAATCTGCGTCGGATGGGTATAGCCTTCGGCATTCAAGAAAAGCGAAGCGTAACCCATGCTGCTAAAGGTTTTGATGCGTTACGGCTATGCCTAACACATCCTACGTTTAATTTCACCCAGCTACTTAGCTGTCGCCACAGAGCTTGGGATAGTGGGATCAAAAGGGTGTAGGAGCGTTGCCCCAGCCAGCTTTCGACCTGAGCGCTCAAGCCGAAGGGGGTTCCACCCCTCCCTGCACCCCGTTCTTACCAGGATGCCTAGAGGTATAGAATCAAAATGTCAACAAACGTTGAAACTGTAGCTTTCAATACAGAAAAAATCTTATAGTTGTAAATGTAGAGATTTTAGTCTCTGCGTCAACTGTACATTTTCGGAACACTATTACTCGGAACACTATTACTATGACTAATGCACTTCATCTCCACAACCGCCGCACCCTGGAGAAGCACCAAGACAGCATCATGGCTTCTCTGAACCACCGTCTAGCGATCGCCAGAGCAACCAACAACGCCAATCTGGTCGTGCTGTTAGAGCAAGAAAAACGGCAGGTTGAACCAAAAACGCCGCTTGATGTTGCCTTGGGTGGCAACTGGTGGCAAACACTGACTCAGTATCTTACAGACAAGATTTTTGGTGGTTCGGCTCTGCAAGTAGTTGAAATTGCGGACGGGCGCGATCGCTGGTGGGTTGCCTCTGATCCCCAGACTGGTCAAGTGGTGTATGCAGATTCCGAAGCAGAACTCCGACTTTGGATTGAAGAAAACTACCAGGGCAAATAAGTAACATTTGATTGTTACTCAGGGATCCAAGAGATTCAGAAAATTTAGACACTCTTTTGCCCAGCTTGATGTTTCTGCAAAAAGATAAAATCGTTCATCTCTCCGCTTAAAACCAACAGTTAGGCAAGCCGTAGCAATCTTAGCTCAGGTCTGTGGGGTGTATGGGTTGTAGAGGTTATGGAACACTTCTGCAATGCTTTTGCATCGCACGCTAAACAAACTGCTGTATCCGTTCAAGGAGGGACGGAAGTAGGGAAAGCCCCGAAGGAACGCGCTTCATGTACTCAAGAGACTTTATGGAGCGTTGTGATGAAATCGCAATGGCAAGCTTACAAAGAACTAGAACTGCTTCCAGACATCGTAGAACCGCAGACGATTCATTCTCCGCTGATCGGCTATCTAGATCGGTGGTGGCGATCGCTGCTAAACCGTCGGTCTAGCAGTCTGGATTACGAGAATCAAGTGGAATATCTGGAGCGACGTTTAAAGCTTCTGTGTGAGCGATCGACCGCACGTACCCACGTTTGGCAAACACTCTGGCGCTTGCTCAACCAACCGCTTGGGTTTGGTCCCTACCGATCCACACAGGCTGAACCGGAAGTGCGGCAGACACTCGATCAAACGGGGCAAACCTGGTGGACAGTCTATGATCCACTCACTGGACAAACAGCCTACCTGGAATCTGAAGCAGAAGTCCAGATCTGGCTTGAAGAGCGTCTTTACCATTAGTGCCCTTGTGTGAGTCTGTGCCTCAATCGGTGTTTAACCTTCAATAAAGTCAATCATCTCGCGCATTGAACCCGGTTTGGTGACCACAAGGATGGTTGAACCTGCCTCCAGTACTGTGTTGCCATTGGGGATCGCAAGAGCCATTTGCGGATGCGGCTGGTAGCCAATGATGAGTGAACCAGATGGAAAGCGACGATCCTGGGCGATTTCTGCCACGCTGCGATCGACCACATTGCACTTCTCAGGGATAGCGAGTTTCAGTACCTCAATCTGCCCCTGCTCAAAGTGCATCATGGATTCTACTTGGGGGTACTCGATCGCGTTCGCCATCGTTGACACTGCCAGGTCGATCGCGTTAACGATGTGCGTTGCACCAGCAATGCGATAGGGTTCAGCAAAGTCTCGATGCCGCATTCTGGCGAGAATATGGTGAACACCATTGTGCTTTGCCAGCATGATCATCGCCAGGTTTAAAGCATCGTTGCGTAAGACTGCTGCCAGTGCATCTGCCTTGCGAACACCAGCTTCGAGCAGCACTTCTGTATTTACCGCACTGCCTTCAAACGCCATGACACCTAGCTGTTCGCGGGCATAACGACAGGCGATCGGGTCAATATCGATCATCGCTACCGTATGTCCTAAATCGAGTAACCGCTGCGCTAACCCCAGTCCAACTAAGCCCGCGCCCCCAATCAATACGTACATTTTGAATTGCCTTTCTCTTTGAATTGCCTTTCTCAATGAGAGGGCGATGAAGCGGTGCGATCGATCGCGGCATCAAGAGTGATCAGTGGCTCGATCACAAAGCTCAAGCTTGCATTCGTCTCCATCAGCCAGTTTACAACCATAGCGCGACTCCCCCTTATCTGCTCTGAAGTTGCGTCCCCAAGGCTTTTTGAAGCTGTAGCTGTAGCGATTGATCAGGTTGCATTAACAAACCTAGACTATCTAAGACTGGCTGCTCCTGTTGTGCGCTTGTCCATAGCAACCAACGACTGCCGGGCGGCAAGGTCGCCAAACCAAGAGAATTCTGAGTGAGCCAAAGCAGGGGCGCATCTGGTAGCCGATCGGCTCGGACATCTTCGCCCGCCTGCACGGCTGCCAAGGCTTCGAGTACGGCTTGACTGCCCTGGATCATGCCTGTGCCTGCTGTCCACACTTTGACGTTAAGCTTGCGGTGCAGTGCATAGAAGTAAAGAGAGGCGGCTGCGATAACCGCTTGCTCAAACGGTTCGGCTACCTCTGAACCACCGTAGGTTTGCCAGGGCATCGCGCTATCCAGGTAAATGATAAGCTCTTGCTCACTGGTCAAGGTTTCCAGCTCACGCACTCGCAGTTCACCGTAGCGGGCACTAGTACGCCAGTGGACAAAGCGGATAGGATCGCCCCAACGATAGGGACGCAGCGATCGTGTTAAGCCTTCACTGGCAGTGTGAGCACGGCGATCGCGGCTAAACAATACATCCGCGTTACGACCCATTTCATCAATCAACGGGCACTGCGTCAGCGGTAAGACGGTCGGATAGACAACCGCGATCGCCGGGACTGTTTGCGATCGACGACACCAAAACAGCCCCAACGGTGCAGCCGTTCTCACGTTAACGGTTTGCCAGCGGTAGATACCACGACGTTGCACGGTCTGGTGATAACACCAGTGATGGGTGCTGTGTGGTGCAATCGTTTCGATCGCCGCTGATACGATCGGAGCCATCACAAAAGGGAGTAGATCCTGTATCTGAATCAAGGTCTTCGGTTGTTTGGTCGTATTCGCCAAAATCAACTCAACGGTTAGTGGCTCGCCAACGCTCACAGGATTAATGAGGCGACGTTGAATCTGGATGCCACGTAGCGTGCGTTCGGGTAAAATCGCTGCAATTGCCAGCAGTGCGAAACTAATCCCGCTGATGACATAAAGCCAACCCGCCAGCGTATTTGTTGCAGAAACGAAGAAAAAGAGCGCCAGACTGCTCAACAGCCAGCCACTATAAGCAGGCGTGACCCAGTGGGATTCTAGCCAGTCAGCAATTTGTTTTGCAGTATTCATCAAAATTGCTACGCTAGACGCACTCAAGTTAAAGTAAGTTTTTAGCTGGTTGAACGCAAGCAAATTAGAGCATTGCAGGTAGATAGAGGTTAAACCGGACATTCCAGTAGCTGCAATCGCTTCTTTACTCTTAGGTGTGACGACTTAATCTAGTAACAAAAGTACTAAAAAGACGGATCACTGAGAGGTTACTCGATACAATGAGTGGATATTTGTCAGGCGTGCTAGTAAAGACTCAGTTTGTATTGGCGAGATTGCTAGCCATCTCTAGGCTAGCTTACCCAAACTGCAATAAGTTGAACTGAATTGAGCCAGTATGATGGCTCTGCATAACGAAAGACCTACCAGAGAGATACCAATGTCCGGCTCACCCGCACCCCGCCCCCACGATCAAGCACCAAGCGCACCGCCGCCACCGCCCCTTTCAATGGCTGTGCAAGGGCGATCCAAAGAGACTAGTTCGATCGAACAGATGGTTCGTGATGCCCATGCCAGACAGGCTTCTGACATTCATATTCGCATTGGTGAATTGCCTAGATTCCGCGTCCGAGGGCAGATGGTACAGCCACGGGATCAGTTGAAGGTCACGCCTGAAGTCTTTGAAGCCTATCTCGCCGAAATTTTATCGCCTAAGCAGCAGCAAGAATTTGAGCACAATAAGGAACTGGATACCGCTATTTTCTATCCAGGCTTTCTGCGCTGTCGGGTGAACTGCTTTGAGACGCTAACGGGTGGCGCGATCGTGCTGCGACTGATCTCGCTTGAAGTGCCGTCGATCGAGGGGTTGGGTTTGCCAGAAGTCCTGAAGTATTTAGTGAGCCAACCGCAGGGCTTGATTCTCATTACGGGACCAACTGGGTCAGGGAAGTCAACCACGCTAGCGGCAATGTTGCGTCACTTGAATGAAAGCATGACGAGGCACGTCGTCACCATTGAAGACCCTATTGAGTATGTTCATCCGTCGCAGAAGTGTCTGATTAGTCAGCGGGAAGTAGGGCTGCATACCCACGAATTTAATCAGGCACTAAGGGCTGTACTGCGGGAAGATCCAGATGTCATCCTCATTGGGGAAATGCGCGATCGCACGACCGTTGAGACTGCCCTCAAAGCGGCTCAAACAGGTCACTTAGTTTTAGGAACGCTGCATACTCGGAATGCAATCAATTCTCTTAATCGTCTACTGAACATCTACAACCCCGATGAGCAGCCAGCCATGCGGGTGCAGATTACTGAATCATTGGTGGCGATCGTCGCGCAGCAGTTAATCCCGACCACCGATGGACGACGTACAGCCGTCCACGAAATCTTGATCAACACACCAGCCATGCAAGATTACTTGCTGAAAGGTCAAGAAACGGATGCGTTCCAACTGATGGAAACCGATACCAACCAGGGGATGCAGGTGATGAACCAGGCGCTTTGCGATCTCGTACTGCTGGGCAAAATTAGCCCCGACGATGCCGTGAGAGCGTCTCCCGATGCAGGCGATCTCCGACGACGAGTGCGAAATGAGGGCTTTGACCCGGCGCGATCGTCTAATCGTGAATTTAATCACGCGTAAGCAAGAAAGGCTAAAGGATGAAGTATGAGGGCTAAAAAGAATTGCTTTTATACTTTATCCTTTAGCCTTTATACTTACTTTCTTCCTGCCATCTTCTTTACCTTATCAACTTTCCGCAGGCGGATTGACTGAGGCGTAATTTCGAGCAGCTCGTCAGAACCGATGTACTCTAGAGCACGCTCAAGGCTCATATCGACCGGAGCCTGTAGTTGCACCAGTTCTTCGCCACCAGAGGCGCGGTGGTTGGTCAACTGCTTACTCTTGCAGATGTTGAGTTCCAGATCCTGGTTGCGGTTGTGTTCGCCCACAATCATGCCTTTATAAACGCGAGTGCCAGGAATGATAAAGAACACACCCCGGTCTTCGGCATTCTGCATGGCATAAACGGTAGAAACGCCTTCCTCAAAGGAAATCAGCACTCCATTGCGCCGGGTTTCAATCTCGCCGCTAATAGCACGGTACTCCAGGAAACTGTGGTTCATGATGCCAGCACCACGAGTCAGGCGCATAAATTCACCCCGGAAGCCAATCAGCCCTCGTGCGGGAACGACAAATTCCAGTTGCGTCCGATTGGCAACACCCACCTGCATATCTTGCATTTCGCCCTTGCGCTGACCGAGCCGCTCAATACAGCTACCCACGGCTTCTTCGGGTATATCCAAAACCAAGGTTTCAAACGGTTCACGGGGCTGACCGTTGACTTCGCGGTAAATCACCTGTGGCTGCGACACCTGAAACTCGTAGCCTTCACGTCGCATGGTCTCAATTAAGATGCCCAGGTGGAGTTCACCCCGTCCAGACACCAGAAACTTGTCGGGCGAGTCGGTTTCTTCGACGCGAAGAGCTACGTTTGTTTCCAATTCGCGGAAGAGCCGATCGCGCACCTGTCGAGATGTGACTAACTTGCCTTCCTGTCCGGCAAAGGGCGAGTCATTGACCGAGAAGGTCATCTGCAACGTGGGTTCATCGACTTTGATCAGCGGTAATGCTTGTGGATCGTTGGGATCAGTAATCGTTTCACCAATGTTGGCGTTGGCAAAGCCTGCGACTGCCACGAGATTGCCTGCGGATGCCGATTCGATATCGATTCGCTTCAGCCCCTCAAAGCCCATAAGCTTGGAGACTTTGGTTTTGACGATCGCGCCACTTTCCGTCACCAGCGCGGCTTGCTGTCCGGCTCGAATCGTGCCGTTGTGGATTTTGCCAATCACGATGCGACCGAGGTAGTCGGAGTAATCGAGCGTGGTCACCTGTAGCTGCAAAGGCTTTTCGGGATCGCCAACGGGTGGTGGCACATGGCGCAAGAAGGCATTAAACAGCGGCTGCATATCCACCGACTCGTCTTCCAGCTTATCCTTCGCAAAGCCAGCGAGACCGGATGCAAACAGATAGGGAAACTCGCACTGATCGTCATCCGCACCAAGCTCAAGGAACAGATCCAGCACTTTATCGACAGCCGTGTGGGGATTGGCGCGTTCGCGATCGATTTTATTGACAAGGACGATCGGGCGTAAACCTTTCTCTAACGCTTTTTTCAGCACAAAGCGCGTCTGTGGCATCGGTCCTTCGTTGGCATCCACAATGAGAAGGCAGCCATCCACCATGCCCAGCACCCGTTCGACTTCACCACCGAAGTCAGCGTGTCCGGGTGTATCCACAATATTGATCAGGGTATCTTTGTAGCGCACTGCCGTATTTTTCGACAGAATTGTAATGCCTCGCTCCCGCTCCAAGTCGTTGGAATCCATCACGCAGTCTGGAACCTCTTCTCCTTCACGAAAGGTGCCTGCCTGCTTCAAGAGCGCATCCACAAGGGTGGTTTTGCCGTGGTCAACGTGAGCAATGATCGCAACGTTGCGAATAGGGAGAGTCATAACGGGTTCCGTAGGGAGGGGATATCGAAAGGGACGTGAGACAAGAACTGATGGACTAAGAGCTGAGAGCGCTGAATATGCATCATCCAGCTTAACGGACTGTTTGCTGAGCTGAGCGATGCAGCCTTTGGGACAGCGTTAGGCACTTCTTTCAAAAGCTTTCCCAAAAAGTCGCGTCAAATCTGGTAAAGAAGCCTTAACAATTCTATCTTAGCTGTTGGCGTAACAAAGGAGTGTAAGAAGCTTCGTTTAGAGAGAATCTGGGTTGATGCCCTGCGATCGCAAATACTCTGCCAATCTCTCTGCCCGCTGGCGTTCTTCCTCTGCCCGCTGGCGTTCTTGCTCTGCCCGTTGGTATTCCTGTTCTGCCCGTTGGCTTTCCTGCTCCGCTCGTTGGCTTTCCTGCTCCGCTCGCTGGCGCTCTTGCTCAATCTGCTCGACTGCCCAGGGTAACAAATTTCCGGCTTCATCCCACCAGCGTAGCCAGTAGCCTGTGCGTTCTTCTTTTGCACCCTGCCAAATGCCTAAAAATAGCCCCATCTCAGCCAGCCAGACGCGATTCTCTGGCGTTGGGGGTTGCAGTTCATACCGTCCTGCGGTTAGCTGATGTACTTCCAGCAGTCCCTCGGCTGGCTCAAAAATCACGTAAACCGGAATTTTGAGGATTTGTTCGTAGAAAAACCATTTTCCGGGCGGAAAGGTGCGCTTCACCGAATATTCGCCGCCGTCTTTGTGAGACAAAAACTCCATCACCACGATCGGCGTTGCCCCTTGTAGATTGGGCGTGTAGCTGCGACGATCGGCTTCTAGCGTTGATACAGAGGGCACATAAACCCAATCGGGTGCTTTGATGACCAGATCGCCATTCACGGTTGCACACAGCCCAAAGTTAGACGCAATGAGCATCTCTGGCTGAATGAACCCAGCTAACTCAAGAGACTCACGGAGCGCCCCTGCCAGCAGCGGTTGACCTGTATTTTCCACGGGTTCATCATCTAAAGGCACGTCGTCGGGTAACGCTTCCCAGGTGACGATTGGCGCTACTGCCTGAGTGACAGGTGTTTGGGTAATGGGCGCACCTGGAGTAGTAACCATAGCCTGACCAAACGCAACTGGAGTCCTCTAATTTTAGCTGGAATAGGGTGGTGTTGCGATCGTCCCTAACTCGACTGGTAATGACTGATCAATACTGACGGAGAAACCCGGTTTGATGAGTAGCGCTTCTGCGATCGCTCCACGCAGCTTTTCTCTAGACCCGACATGATAGAAATGCTGACAAACGCGCATCTCTAAACCTGACCAGCATTCTTGAATATGGCTGTTTTGACGATGCTGATTTTCAAGCCACATGGACACGGCGAAACCACAGGAAAGCTGTTTTGTTACTATCGCTAATGTTTCCGCTTCTGCTTGATTCCAGGCATTGTAATAATCGGTATGGCGACCGATATAGGGCGGATCGAGATAGATGAAATCATCCGATCGCGCTTCAGCCAGCGTTTCTTGCCAGTTTGCAACCCGAAATTCCCAATCTTTGCCTTCTATTTGCTTGGCGATCCAGTCAACTTGATTGGCAATTTTGGTGATGTAGCTTTGGGCAAAGCGCTGCGGTTTGCGACAAAAAGGAACATTAAAACCACCTTTACTGTTGAATCGCATTAAACCATTGAAACAAGCGCGGTTGAGAAAGAGGAAGTCTAGCGGTGAAGCAAACTGGTTGAAGCGATCGCGCACTTCATAGTAGTAATCAGCTCCAAACTTAAGAAGCTGATCCCCTTGTTCTTGTAAGAATTCGCATACTATTTTTCGATCGATCTCACCACTCTGAATACCTTGATAAAACGCAATAATATGCTGATTACTATCAGTTAATAAGGCGCGTTTGGGTGCTAAATTAAATGCCACAACACCTGACCCTAAAAAGGGTTCAATCCATCGAGATTCTACTACTTCAACCCATTGAATTTGACTCAAAATGAAGGGCACAAGCTTTGTTTTAATGCCCTGACACTTAATGGGTGGAACTTTAACCTGCATCATTGGGATACCAACAGTCGGTAAGATGAAGACATCGACTATAGGGGCGTTTGAGACAATGGCTTTACAGCAATCAGTTCCGGTAGAAACGATTCGCTACGACGATCGCGGTTTGGTTCCGGCAATTGTACAGGATTACCTGGACGGCACCGTGCTGATGATGGCATGGATGAATCGGGACTCGTTGCAAAAAACGCTGGACACGGGCGAAACCTGGTTCTGGAGTCGATCGCGTCAGGCATTCTGGCACAAAGGCGAAACCTCTGGGCATTTTCAGAAGGTTCACTCGATTCGTTATGACTGCGATAGCGATGCCCTGCTGGTTGGAGTCGAGCAGATCGGTGAAATTGCCTGCCATACCGGAGAGCGAAGTTGCTTTCATCGCCTGAATGGTTCAGTTTCAGCGCCGCCTGCCGATATGCTGTCGCAGGTCTTTGAGGTGATTTGCGATCGCCGCGATCGTCCCTCCGAAAGCTCCTACACCTCGAAGCTACTGGCGGATGGAGACAATAAGATTCTCAAAAAAATTGGTGAAGAAACGGCTGAAGTGGTGATGGCATGTAAAGATGACGACCCGGACGCGATCGCGGGTGAAGTGGCTGATCTGTTCTACCATACGCTCGTTGCACTGGCTCACCACAACGTCGATCTAAAAGCGGTTTATCGCAAACTGCAAGAGCGACGACGCTGAGGCATTACGCCACCAGATCCCCGACTTCTTGAAGAAGTCGGGGATCTCGATCTCAATGCTTTGACTGTTTCATCACGCGATCGAGTTCCTGCAAAACCAGAATGACGATACCAACACTGAGCGTTAACCCAAGCCACAAACTGTGGGCAACAAACGGTGATTGATCCAACGCCCAACCGCCCAATGGTGGACCAATGAACGAGCCGATCGCCCAGCACTGCGAATTAACTGCCAGGTAAACGCCACGCAGAGACTCTGGTGCCAGTTCAACCGTGATTGATGACGCTGATGGCATATAGGCAACCGTTGCCAGCGCCAATACACCTAATGCCAGGATTGCCCACAGCAAATGATATGAGGAGACAACGCCCGTCACCCATACCAGTACAAAGCCCACACCCCACAGTATGGCAGACAGCGTGAGTCCCCACGCGCGGCTAAAACGGTTAAGCAGTCGGGCTGCGGGTAATTGGCAGAGGACAGACACAACCATGTGCCAGGTGAATAGAGCACTCAGAGTCGGTGGCGAGAAGCCACCGGGCAAATCAGCGAGAAAATTCGTGAAGTACAGCGGCATCGTGCTGTTGATCTGAACCAGATAGGTTGTAAACAGCACATTGGCAACGGCATAGGTGAGCAAACGACGATCGCGCAATGCCTGCTGCCAGTCCCTGATCGCTCTATGTTCCCCTGTCGCTTGATGAGACTCGGCGATCGCCCAATACACCACCGCAAACAGCACCAAAAACGAGACGGCATCAATGACAAACAGCGCTCGATAGGCACCCGTTGCACCAACCAACAATCCACCGAGCACAACACCCAAACCTAAGCCTAGACTGTCGCTCAGGCGCGTCAACGCAAACGCCTCATTACGTTGTGCGGGTGCCGTTAAATCCGCTACCATCGCCTCATTCGCGGGCCAATACAAGCCAATGCCTAAGCCCATCAGCAAATTGCCTGCCACGAAGACCGGAAAATCGCTGGAGATGGCAAGGACGATCGAGGCGATCGCGGACACGATCGCAGACAGCAGCAGCGTTCGTCGTCGTCCCCAGAACTGCGAATCGGCAAACGACCCACCTAACAAACGACCCACCACGCCTGAAATCGACGCACTGCCCAAGCCAATGCCAACTTGTGTCGCCGATAAGCCCACCTGATTAACGAAAAAGATCGGCGCGTAGAACAGCGTGAATCCTGATCCTGTCTGAGATAGCAACCGTCCCGCTGCCAGAACCCAAACCTGATAGTTCAAATTGGGTAGCCAGGACGATAGCTTGGATTTGCGAGGCATGAAGCAGGCACCTTAGACGAGGGGCAACCTCAAGTTTGCCTGATCTGGTGCTGGAGTGAGCGACTTGCTTCAGTCGATGCTGTCGATGCAACTGTCAAGCTAAAGAATGGGAGAGTTAAAAGTTAAAAGGCTAAAGGCTAAAGGCTGAAGGATGAAAGTTTGGTCAGTGGTCAGTCACCAGTGGTTAGCATTAACTCAAAACTTTCTCCCCTCACTCCTCTCTTCTCACTCCTCACTCCTCTCTTCTCATGAAATTAACGACTCGCGGACATTACAGTGTGAAAGCGCTACTCGATCTAACCTTGCAACCGGGGTATGGTCCGGCATCGGTGAAAGCGATCGCGCATCGTCAAGACCTTCCCGCGCCCTACCTCGAAAAATTGCTTATCGAACTGCGCCGCGCTGGACTGGTGCAATCCATGCGTGGCGTACAGGGCGGCTATCAACTTGCCCGATCGCCTGCCAGCATTTCTTTAGGACAAATTCTGGAAGCCGTTGGTGAAAGCGTTGACCCGCTTCCTCGCCATGCCCCTGATGGCTCACAGGCAGAAGATTGGGTTACGTTCACCGTTTGGAATCGTCTCCACCAAAAGCTCAAAGAAGCGCTCTACAGCATCTCGCTAGAAGATTTGTACTTCGATGCTCGTAGTTGGCAGGCGGCACAAGGGGAAGAGACGAGCTTTGTTGTGTAGAAATTTTGTTTAGAAAAAGTACTGACGTTAGCCTTATGACGAGTTTATGTTAGAGACTAAAAGCTTAGAGGATGTTTTAAAAGTCCAGATGCGTGTAGCTCTGGCGACTAAAGTCGCGGCTACACGCACAAAACCTGCCTACGCAGGTTATAAAACCCTTACTCT